>NZ_DRGM01000059.1 GCF_011050055.1 Pseudoalteromonas prydzensis
AGATGTGTATAAGAGACAGGTATTGATGGTTCTGAAGAAGGCATCGAAATCGAAATGGCTGATCAATCGCTACTGGCGATTGAAGAAGCTGACATCGTATTATTCTTAGTTGATGCCCGCGTAGGGATGACTGTAGCCGATCAAGCTATTGCCAATCATTTACGTAAACAAGAAAAGAAAAGCTTTGTTGTTGCCAATAAAACCGATGGTATTGATGCCGATTCAAACTGTGCTGAGTTCTATCAATTGTCATTAGGCGAAGTACACCATATTGCAGCCGCTCATGGTCGTGGTATTACCTTATTACTTGAGCACACTTTACAGCCTTTGCTAGCAGAGCTGAGTGCACAAAATGATGATGGTAAAGGCGATGACGACGAGTTAATCGATTTATATTCTGAAGATGATGAAGACTCAACTGCGCATGAAGCATTTGCGGATAAGCCAGTAAAGCTCGCAATTATCGGTCGTCCTAACGTAGGTAAGTCAACGCTGACTAATCGTATATTAGGTGAAGAACGCGTTATTGTTTACGATATGCCAGGCACAACTCGGGACTCGATTTACATCCCAATGACCCGTAACGAGAAAGAATACGTGCTGATCGACACCGCTGGTGTGCGTAAACGTAAGAAAGTCAGTGACGTAGTTGAAAAATTCTCAGTGATCAAAACCCTACAAGCAATCGAAGATTGTAACGTAGTGCTGTTGGTTGTTGATGCCCGTGATGGGATTTCAGATCAAGACTTAAGCTTACTTGGTTTTGCGCTGAATTCAGGCCGTTCACTGGTTATCGCGGTGAATAAATGGGATGGCCTTGATGACTACGTGAAAGACCGTATTAAATCAGAGCTTGACCGTCGCTTAGGCTTTATCGACTTTGCTCGCTTACACTTTATCTCTGCACTGCATGGTACAGGTGTTGGCCATTTGTTTGAGTCAATTGACGAAGCTTATGAATCAGCAACTAAACGTATTAGCACTGCTATGCTGCGCCGTATTATGGACATGGCACAAGCCGATCACCAGCCACCACTGGTGCGTGGCCGTCGTGTTAAGCTTAAATACGCGCACGCGGGGGGTTATAACCCACCACGTATCGTTATTCACGGTAACCAAGTTCACGATTTACCAGACAGCTATAAACGCTACCTGATGAACTACTACCGTAAAGCGCTAAAAATTATGGGCACCCCTATCAAAATCGAATTTAGAGAAGGTGATAACCCCTTTGCAGGACGTACTAATAAAGTGACTCTTTCGCAAAAACGTAAGATCCGCGCGTTTAGTAAAGAAAACCGTAATAAATGATAGAGCTGTAAGCTAGCCTCTAAATCACAGCCGAGCCTTAGCATAATTGCATAAGGCTCGACTAACAACGAAAACAAATATAATGACTATATTACAGTCTTCTATTTCAGCCTGCTCGTTTTATCAACATATAGATCACCTAATATTTCGCCCATTTCTTGTTTCATTGAACGCACTTTCTCCTTACGTAACCTTCTAGCACTCCCCACTCGATCACTGGCTATTGCAATAAGCAAATACAGTTGCTTACTCATTCCTTCTACTGATACTCTTCGGTTTTGCACATCAACCTTTTCGATGTAATGTGTTTTTATATCTTCAAAATGCGAATAAATAAGAGTTAAATCTTGTTGTTTAGGATATGCTTCATCTGCACACCAGCAAGTTAAGTTTATTGCTATTTCTTTATTGAAAATATCTGATATTCCAATTGCGTACATCTGCTTTTTAAGCAAAGGGTGAATAACCCTAATCATAGAGCCATCCAACGTATACTTTAAAAATTTTATAGTATCCAAAGTAAAGTTCTTATCAATTGTATTTGATTCTAATATCTTAGTGTTTTTGTCTATGACTTGTACTAAATAATTATTATAATCAGCATCTGAGCTTAGGTTGAGATGTATAGGTAATAGCAAATAATAACCTATCGAAACCAGAACCCCACTTATTAATATACTTAAAGCGTATGTTTTTCTATTTAAAGATGACATATAAATTCCATTTATGGGTTTATAGCTAAATTAACTGGATACATAAAAACGAGATTATCTGAACCATCTTTTAACAAAATTTCGAGGCCTATTTCCTCATTCTCCAACATAGAGTCAGCTAAGATCTCATAAGTTAGTTTCATAGAATTCTCGCTAATGAAAGCTGCACTTACAGTATTAACTTGAGTACCAGTAGGCACTTGAGAGAATTGGCTAAAAATGTTCCGGACCTGAGACATAAGCTGTTTATCTTCAGTCACTACAACTTCGAAAGTCGTACTTTGTCCGGTCAAAAGATTCACGATTACTGTAGGCGTGCTAGTATCAACTACAATTGGGACAAGCTTAGTTTTTGTTTCACCATTATATTCAACGCTAACTTCAATAATATGATTGCCTTCATCGAGGACGAGCTCATGAGAGAACGAACCATCACTTTGTACAGTTACATTATCACCATTAACTTCAACTAGTGCTGATAGATGATTAACATGCCCTTCAATAAACACTTTATTTGATCTAATCTTCTCGTCTTTTGTTGGAGAAGTAACAGTTAATTCAAGCCCTTGCTTTTGATCATCAACTATAGATACAACAAGCGGTACTATTTTTGTTGCTATTATTCTATTTTCTGAATCATTTAAAGTCAGTGATAGCTCTGTTGAGTGCTGTGATACAGGTATTGAAGAGCTAGCACTAAACTGATAATCAAAAACAACCCCCTCACTATTAAAATACACTCGTACAAACTTAAAGCTCAAGCCTTCTGGCAACTGTGATAGATTATAAGAGTATGTAGTAAGTTTTGACTTTTGCTCATCACTTAAACTCATGATTGTACTTTGTACTGAACTATCGTTGCCTTGTGTCACCTCAATTACTTCATCTTCAAGAGCCTCATTGATAATTACAGATATAGTTTGACTCACTCGTTCTGAATCATTAGTGGCCACAATATTAAGATTATGCTCCCCAGAACCCAACTCAATAGTATTCGAAAATTCACCTGACACATTAACTACTACCTCCTGATCATTAATGGTTACAACAGCACTTACATCGGAGACTACCCCAGTTACGGTTATATTATTATGATCAAAAGTGGTGTTATTTGCTGGTGATGTAATCTCCAAAGATAAAGGCTGGGGAAGGACCTCAAAAGAAACTTGCTTAGAAACTGAATGAAAGCCATTATCAGCGTTAATAATAACTTGATGAGTTCCTGCGCTGAACAACAAAGTTTTAGCAAACTTCCCTTCATCATTAACAACAACTGGTTGACCATTCACAGTGATGTTAGCCAACAGGTCATTCACCTCTCCAGAAAATAAAACACTTGGCTCAGATAAAGAAGCATTTTGCTCTGGGCTGATAAGTATAAACTCTAAGTCGCCTAGTAAAACATTTACGTGAAAAACTGTTGTTACCTGCTGATCTACATTTATTGCTTCAATGGTTATCAAGTTAATCCCTTCAACCAAATTTAGCTCATATGAGAAATTACCGTTCTCGCTTACAGTAGCTGGGTCCCCATTTACCTGAACCATTGCTGATGGATCACTTACGTTACCTGTAACAGTATACTTAAGCGAATTAATCCTTTGATTTTCAAAAAAATTATCTAACTTCACGGTTAAACGTTCAACGCCTACATAAATTACTATATCTAAAATGTCTGAGTGGAGTACAGCACCTGAGCCATCGAGTAGCTCAATTTTTACAGGAACGGTATATATACCTGGGTCCACAAAATCTTCAACATTGACTACGTATTCAAAAACAACCGTGTCGGCAGGTTGGCCTTCCAACCTTTTATAATTAATGTCTACATTAACTCCATGTACCGAAGAACTTATATCTCTCATATAACGAGTCAGTTTTGACACAACTTGGTTGGTAGTCTCTAATTTCCACTCCCTAGATACATTACTACCACTTGCAACTTCAATATGAGCATTTTTAGGAACAATACGATTAACAGTTATTATTTTTCTAGACTCTCCAAAGCTGTTTTTCGCAACAATCTCGATTTCATTTATACCTTCAAATAAAGCATGAATCAGAGAAAATGATCCAAGTTCAGAGTCAACGTTGAGCTCATAGCCATGAACTGTTACATAGGCATTTTTATCATCAACAAAGCCCTCTATACGTATTTCTTCATTCCTTGTATATTTATTACTAGGATCTGGAGAATTGATAGTAATATTCGGGCTTCCATATTCAACAGAAAAATTAACTAACTTTTCTGTTGTTCCCGTTTCATTAATAGCGCGAATAAGCAATTGATGCTGCCCCTGCGGATAAGCTGCAGTATAATTAAAATAACCATTACTGGATATTTCAACTAGTTGGTCATCAATCAATAATTCTCGTACAGGAATAGTTTGATCAAACCTCCCTTCAAAATGAATATCTTTTAATCCTTCAACATACAAATTATGAACTGAATTTTGGCTCGGTGTTAATACCTCAAATGACGGACGCGGTGAAGGGTTACGTATAACCTTTAAAACTTTTTCTGAAATTTGATCATTCAAAGTAGCATGCGCTTTAATAATAATTTCATTCTCGCCAATATGAAGTGGCACCTTAAGTACATGGTGAAGACCATCTCTAGCTGGCCAGCCATACTCTGAAAGAAACTGTTTAGTTGCTAACCTATCATTTATATATACTTGTGAGAGGTTATCATTTTTCACTTCGACTTTAACTTCAATCTCAGAATAAAAAGTTACACTATTAAAGATTGGTTCAATAATTTCTATAGAAGGTACAACATTGGGACCAGACACAACATCTACATACCGATAAATGTACATTTGGTTAGAAATTGGCAAACCATAGCTGTTTAAATTAACATTGTGAGATATAACTTGAGAGCCAGATGCAGCCCCCCCCTCATTTGTTTTAAGACCTAATGTGATTTCGCCAACATATATACCATCTGGGTTATGTTGTTCTGGCCCCACATGATACCAAGCGTCCATATTTATAGTAGGATAATCACTGGTTCTTTTCTCTCGACTCCACACATTCTCAGGAGTATTGTAAGTAACTAATTCATATTGAATATTTTCTCTAAACTCTTGCCCCGACTGCAGGGTGTAGGCCAAATGATCATACTCTAAGCTAAACTGTGTGGTTAAAGAATCACCATTAGCATTAAACACTTTTAATTCATAAGGTTTGTTAGCGCCCTCAAGCCCCCCCGCCAACATAAGGTACTCATTAATTCCATTATTTAACATATTTCGTTGCACACTTATATCCACACCATTAATTTTTGCACTTGAAGGTATAAAGTTTGCTGCCGAGGCTATTAGAGTCGTTTTATTAGAGTGGATTTTTTCATTTTCACTGTGGTTCCATATATAGATCTTTGGCTCCTTCCCGATCTCCACATATTCAGCTTTATAGTGTACGTTTTGATAATGAATTTGTTCCCCAGATTTATCATAAACCCGAATATATCCATATGTGTCAGCTGCATCACCCACAACCATATTAGATTGAAAAATTTCATAAGGAAATTCAACTAACACTGTTCTGCGTGACAACTCATCAACACCTAAATCTTTAATAACTTTACTCTCCCCCATTCGACCGTAAGCGCCATAACTAGAGGACACGTTATCGGGAACCGGTGCTTGAAATAAACCAAGACCACGATTTCTCAACCAGCCTAAATCAAAGGTAAACTTATCTACCTCACTATATTTTATCTCATCCATAGTAACCCAAACTTTAACGCTACTTGGCATAATAGCTTTGAGCTTTAAAATCTGTTTGTCAAAGTAAACTATCCCTATTAATTTTTGGCTGGTGTTATCCATAAATTCAATATCAACAACGATAAAGTTACGGCCTTCAATTAGAGGGTTGGAGTACCTTATTACAAGGTTTATGTCACGATCATCAGTAATTGATTGCCAATCACCGTTATTGACACGCGCTCTTTTGATTGCTCCATTAGTCGTCACATTAACTTCAGGTGTATATGTATATAAATGCTCACGGTCTACTAAGTTCGTAAAACGCGCAGTGTATTTTTTGCCAATTACATTCAATTGATATTCGCTTACCTTACCTTCCACTTCAGCAGCAATATTCAGCCAGTTAGCTCCAGCAGAGATGGGAACATTAATTGAAAAGCTCTTTCCATCTACTAACGCATCAATACCATTTACTTTCAGCCTCGCCCCCTCATTGGAAACAACACCTGAAAGTACGATCTCACTTCCTGATACATGTTGATTATGACTATGTGATGTAACAAGTATTTGACTATATCCTTCTGGATAGTAGTCTAATCGATATACTTCATTATTAATGATCCCTGCTCTACCGATCTCAAAAGTTAAGTAATTTCGTCCTGTAGAAAGGTTAACTGGGATATCAAAAAAACCGTTATCAAGACTAATACTTTGCCCTTGATACTTAAGACTTTGCGCTTCAATTACATAGCCTTGAAACCTAATATCGGCGTCAGTTTCAACTTCACCATCCAAATGTGAGGTAACAAACATAGCCCCCCCACCATTTTCTTTAAGTAGGATAATATTTACCCACACGTCATCAATATAGGGCAACGAGCCATATGCATTGGTTACTTTAATTGGAATAGCAAATTGATGAGTACCATATTGCAGATTAGTGTTAATTGACCTGAAATTCATTGTAATACTTGGTGTTAGGTTTTGCTCAGCACTAACAAAAGACGCATAAAACCCAATTTTATCAAGAGCAGGGTAATAAGTTTGGTAACGTTCTGCTTTGAGTACCTTATCTCTCCCCAAATAAGTTACATATTGAGGAGATACCGGTAATTTATCATTACTAAATATTACCGACTGAGGTAACTTTACTTGCTGAGAAGCCCCTGCTGGAAGGGTCACAGTAATAGGATAAGATGTAATATGTATAACTTTTTCGACTTTAACGCCAGAGTCGCCATAAACAGTGACCGTAACTACGTTATCTCCCTCAGTTAACGGTATTGGGTATACGATAAACATACCGTCCTTTAATATACCCTCAACGCCATTGGCAACAACACGGGTAGCGCCTTGGTATCTCCCTGCTATCGTAATAGATTTAGCGCTTAGCGACTGTCCATTTTGGTGAGAAATCACTTCAAAAGTTGGCGGTAATACATGCTGTATAACAAACTCTAAGTATATTGGAGAACCGTTCTGGTCTCGCCCTTTAACAACAACTAAGTTTTCACCTTCTTCAAGTGCAAAGTTTTCTAAGCTAAAACGCCCATCAGTAACATCTACCGCAGTCCCATTAACTAGTAATACACCACTTGTTGTATCAATAAAGCCACTCAAATCAATACTTGAGGTTGTAACTACTTTAATTCCATCAAAGTTATCTATAGATACACCAAACTGATTCAAACTTGGTTTTTCTATTGTAAGTGGTGATATAACTTCCAGTTGATAACCTTGCATCACGCTAAGAATAAAGTTTTCTCCTGATAACTCACCATCTACAAAAGCAGCTGTTTGACGCAGTCCTGAGTGAACATTAATTCCTGTTATCGATTTAACTTTATCTTGACCATATTCTTCTAACAATTTAAATGCAGTATCACCACTTGTAACACAAGGTAATGCGGTAAAATTAACGCCAATAGCCAAATCTAATGACTTGCAAGCCACAACAACTGATTCAGGGAGTATAGATTGGTTTAACGCATCGACAATTACAGCTTTATACTCATCAAGGTCGAAATTAGCACCCATCCAGGCTTGTCCGTCAAAAGTATACTCCTTTGAAATATTACCCGCTAAGTCAATTGTGGCTAGCCGAGATACAAACTCCGCACCGCCCAATACCTCTACTAAATCTGAAGCCTTCTTTAAACTTAGCCCTTCAATTGGGTAGTAAATATAGTTTTTACCCTTCATCAGTCTAAGGTTTGGAATTAAAATACTGCTTCCTTGAGACACTTCCTGCAAATTACTAAATCCATCGTTATCGAAGTCAGCCTCACCATCACTTATAATATTTGACCACGAATATGCATTTTTAGGATCTGTATACAGCTCATTTAACTCAACCTCATTAGGAATACCATCTCCGTCCATATCTTCATCACAAAGGTCTCCTATATTATCGCCATCTATATTACTTTGATTTTCATTATGAACCGCTGGGCAATTATCATTAACATTTAAGATGCCATCCCCATCAATATCTTGTGGTGATATATCACACGCATCTCCCATTCCATCACCATCACTGTCAGCTTGCTCTAAATTACTGATAAATTGACAGTTATCATTTTTAACAAAGGCACTACCCGCAACGAGTAAATTCAAAAGGTTAGTGTGATCTGACGAACTGTAAGCTGCAAACGCAGAACCATCATCTGATGATATAAATATTGTTTTCCCTTTTTGTGGAATGTGACTCGGTAAACGAATATTAATAGACTGACTATCCGTAGTGAGTTTTAATTGACTATTAGGCTGGTTAACAATAACACAATCACAGCTTTCACCGTCTAAAATAGAGATCAGCTGCCCCAACTTTCCTTCGTCTTCAGGTGATAATTCACTTGCATTAAACCTGTGCAAGCTCATATCAAATTCACCTAAATAAATTTGCTGATTATCATCAAGTGTTTGTTTAGCGAAATGGATTTTTGCATTCGAATTTTTGGCAAACGACAAGTTGATGTTTTCAACCGAATCAAGTCGATATAGAGTCAAAGCATCATTTGATGACTCCCCGACTTGCTTGTAATCTAAAACGGTATCGTTATCATCATCCTCATCACATACATCCCCTTGTCCATCCTCATCGTTATCTTTTTGAAGTGGATTACCTAATAACGGGCAATTATCAATGACATCACCAATTAAGTCAGCGTCACTATCTTGTTGATCTGAGTTTGCAACCAATGGAGCATTGTCTTCATAATCATCTACACCATCATTATCATCATCGTCATCACATGCATCCCCAAAGTCATCGCCATCTGTGTTTATTTGGTTAGTGTTTGGAAGTGCAGGACAGTTGTCATTTTTATCTGCAACACCATCATTGTCTAGATCTACATGAGGTGGATGTACATCCTTATCTTTCGGATCATACCCACCTTTAACTTCATCCCCATCTAAGAATCCATCGCCATCAGTATCTTTTAATAAAGCATCAGTTTGAAAAACTGATAACTCTTGGTAGTCCGTCAAGCCATCATTATCAGTATCAACTCTTAAGGCTGAGGTACCAGCAATCTTAACTTCCTGATAATCATTAACCCCATCACCATCGGTATCAGCCAAATTAGACTGAGTCCCCAACTGAAATTCCTCTAAATTAGTAAGTCCATCACTATCCAAATCCAAAGACGCATCATCACCATGAACATTTAAGCCATTTTCAAGCTCGTACCAATCTGGAATACCATCAGCATCGGTGTCATTAGCACTGTTTAAAGAAATAGTATGAGGGAGTATTTGTAAGCGACCTAATTGCGAATTTTCTGCCATCGCAAATCCCTCGTTCACTAAACCAGTTACTGCATGACCCTGAATCTCGACGTTAGAGCGCAACATTAAAATATGTTTTTCTCCATCTGCGACATTTGATAAACTTACTGCTGCCATGTTTTCAGGAAGCGAATCCCCCACCACATGAGAAAGCGGATAAACGGCCCCTGGAAAACTAAAATACATTAATTTTCCAGCAGGGCTTTGCTCGCTTTGGTTTTCAATATAAGCGGCTAAGGTGTCGTTTAGTACAATGTCTTCTCTGCTCATCGTTTTAACATGGAAAAGCGCACCTGATTTGGGCAAGCTATGGCTTTGTCCATTGTTATCTAACTGCTCTATACGAATATAGTAATGAGTATCAGGTGTTAAGCCATAAACACGCGTTCTAAATAAGCCCTGTGCCAACATTTGCTGCTTAATATTCCTGTTTTCAGCATATGTAAATTGAGATGAACTGACACGTGTATCAACTAAGTCGCTACCTTTTGGATCTAAGTAAACTTTAACGCTACCAGTGGAGTCTGAAGGGGCAGCCCAAGCCACCACAAACGAGCGCGTATTTACATCTGATATTTTAACACTCGTATTATAAAGTTCGGTTGCCAAAGCAAACGAACACATCAACCAAAATATAAGTGTGGTTATTAAAAGTTTAATTTTCATCGTTTCCCTACTCCTGACACTGAATTGACGTTGGATATGTAAACGAACAACTCACTTCAGTGGCGATATTCCCCGCCGAATCCGCAATGCCCAATTTGATAGTATTAACTCCCTCACTTAGCGCGGAAGACTTAGGCTCGTAAATTAGTTGAAAGTACTCAGGTGAGCTGGCAATGACGTCATCGTTTAGGTGTGAAATTTGATGATGATCAAGCCAAAGCCTTGCATAATTTGGCGCTTGATTTAGTTTTAAGCTGTCTTGAATATTCAGTCCATTAATCACTGAACCATCTGGCATAGCGATATTTAACTTGTCTAAGTCAATTCCACTTACAGCTTTAATACCTGGGTATACACTAGTACTACCATTTGCCCCTACAAAGCTATCATCTATAACAAATGATAAACTAATAGGCTGAGGATAAATCCAAGCAACACCTGTTAAATCTTTAATATAAGACTCTTTAGCGACGTTCCACCACAAAACACTAGGCTTACTATCAGGTTCCGGGGATACTCTTGTTGACCCTACTAATACACCATGCGAAAAATTAGGAATAACCGCTTTTATAACAATTGGCTTTCTTGTGCTGAAGTGTCCAACATTGTTAACATTTACTGCACCTTCTCTTTCCCTATAAGCACGTGATTGAAACACCCCGCTACAATAGGGTATTTCGCTAGTATATATAACCTCTTCACAGCTTAAGCGAGTATCAACTGCTTCAATCTCGACTCCCATATCTTGTTCACCTAATACACTAAAGTGAATTTCATCTCCTTTAGACCGGATCCGTCTAATTTCTGAAAAATCACTGCGATTGATATCGTAAAAAATGAATGCACTTTCATAATGCTTCCACCCATAATCTTCAACATTTCCTGAATAACTTCTTCTTATAGAAACATTATTTAATTTTACACTATCGCTCCCAACGACCTGAGAAGGATCAACCTTAAGGGTTCTCATAAAACCATGTGGCTTAAAAACTAAAGGCTCTGCCAATGGCTGACCTATCAAAGCACTGCCCGTTGCACGCTCAACAGCTAATACAGGCCCCATATCTACATCAAGTTTAAAGCCAATATTTTGACTACCTAGTTGCAGGTTTAATGAGTAAGCCTCTGCTAATCCAACGGTATCTTTATTACCAAATTCATCGATAGTTGGGACTACCAAGCCAACACTAATTGACCCAAGCCAAATTCCACGTTCATTTGTTTGATGACCAGTTAATTGGGCACCGTCAATATACCCAGGGGTAATTTCGATACCAGAATCAGGGGTTGGTGATAAAACTGATACTTGTGCATTTGCAACAGGATTACCAAAGCTATCTTTAGCTTGTAGCCCTAAACTATTTATGCTTTTAGTCAATAATGTTTCCTGTAAATCGGTTGCTCTACTTGATGTAACAGTGGCTACTCGGCCAGCCTTCACATCAACAGTAAACACAACAGGAGCAGACTGACCTGGAACAGACATCATGACGACCTGCGGTGACTTCACCAGAGTTTCATCTAGGTCACTTACGTCTTTATTCAAGTAAAGCTTTTCGCCCAACTTATGAAAAACCTCTACTTTACCGCTGGCATCGGATTCAAGTTTTATACGTGTTTGTGACGTTTCTCCACTTTTTTCACCAAGCTTTCCACCACCAGAAATGACTAACCATTCAACAGGCACACCTTTAACTCCACTCCCTTCATCATCTAAAAAAGTAGCACGCCATGGCTCTGGTAACTCAGCACCCACTGGGCATTTACTGCCACAGTTTTGCTCTGTTTTATCAATTTTTATTTGTGCTATTGGCTCATCAATTACTTTTACATCTAATCTAATGGGATCAATATCGGGAAAGCTAGGTACCTTCACCACAATTTGAAAGTCTCTAGTTAAATCAGGTACAGCAACACTTACCCCAATTAACCCATAATTGTCTGATTTAAGTGTTTTCAGGTAAGTATCACCCGCGGCCACCTGCGGGGAATTTTGAATACGGCTACTCATTGGTTTGGTGCTCGAAGTTGATAGAGCATTCGCCAGAATATTAATGTCTTTACTACTGGGTATATTTTCAACCATTCTTTGAGAAAGAACCACATCAGCATTGGTCACTGGCTGTCCGCGCTTGTCAGTAACAAGTAATAATATTGCTTGCTTAAGCTCAGTGCCCTTTACCGCAACTTGCGACTCTCCCATTAATACTGATGTTCTAGCAGCTCCCTGAGGAGCATCTATAGATATAGACAATTTATAAGCACCTACCGACACAGCCGAAACGGCAATGGTATAAATTCCTGTTTCTTTAATTTGGTAATTTTGCAGGTTAATTTCGCCTTCACTCGAAGACGCACTGCGTTTAATAAGCAAACCGCCATTGGGGTTAAGTAATTGAAGACTTAGCCCTAGCTGGCTATTTAAAGGGCTCACATTAATATTCACCTTAGAGCCTGCGAGTGCAACGAATGTATAAATATCCTGTTCGCCAAGCGCACTAATATTGCCTTTAACTTCCATGCCAGATAGTAATTGATGTATACCATCTTCTTTTTCTTCTTGCTCTCGCGCTTGTACAATAAGTGGCACACTATTACTTGTTAGTTCATTTGCACTTACCGTGAGCAAATATTCACCTGCCTTTATATCACTTGGTATTTGGACTAAAAGGGAGTCATGGGAAGCACTCTGCACTACTAAACGTTGCCCGCCTATCAATACAATATTTTGATCTGGGTCAGCAATAAACCCCTGCCCCGATATTAAAACATAATCTCTCGGTAACGCTGTACCTGGAGAAATATAGTTTATAACTGGAGCCGAAACATCAACTTTTGAAAGCTTAAATATGCCATTGTCCGCCAACATGCGAATTTCCACGGCAAAGCCATGCTGTACAGCAAACTTATCACCAATAACTTGGTCGCCTTGGTAACGGGTTTCTAAATGCTGTTTTTTTGCAGGGTCATAGTAACGTATGCTCTCAATGATCTCGCTAGAACCAATAGCCTGAATAAACTGGTAAGAGTCCAAATTTGCAGGTGGGCAGGTAACCCCGACAAGATTTAAACCTTTTTTTAGTTCGAACTCATGGCAATAGGTAGCCCCTGGAAAAATCAATTCACCATCGGTGTCACTGCTGATTAAATAACCTTCACCTTCTTGAATATCGAACTTAATGCCTTGTGGCTGACCGTCTAACATAAAAGCAAATTCAAAACCGCCCGTATCGCGGTTAAACCTCTCAATTCGGTTCACTTCAATAAACGCGGATAACTGCTGCAATAAATCGTGCGATGTTAAACCAAAAGGCACATTTTGCGGATACCCAAAATAATTAAGGCCTTTTTTAAGATCAAACTTAAATTCACTGGTTACTTTTTCATTAATATAAAAATCTATATCAGCTATATCCCCCCCTGCCGTGACATCAAATAACTTAGGTTCCTCTGCTTCGGTTTCATAAGATGACTCATCTAAATCAAAATATTCTCGGTCAAAAAACGTGTTGTCCGGCGGATTAACAACAGACACCAGCCGTTCAGCTTCTAACCCTGGATGTGTAGCGTCTAGCGGTTCAATTTTTAAAAAATACTTACCAACGGGAAGAAATAAACGGTACTCGCCACCAGCTAAACTATAAGTACCCACTTCTTTTTCTAGGGTTTCACTGTTCACTGCATAAACATGTGTACCGCGTACCGTTGTGCCGGTTACACCATTTAACACTTTACCTCTAATAGTACCGTAACGCTGTTCAACCTGAGGCGCCTCCATATAGCTTGCCAAAGTAGAACTATCATCCTTTTTTATAATTGCGCCTCGCGCTAAATCATGATCTGCAAAAGGATACATCACACTGTGCTCAATAGAACTGTGTTGCAAACCAAGGCAGTGGCCAATTTCGTGTAATGCCGTGTTATGGAGCGACTGCTGAGAAAAAGATTTTGCACCGTCAAAAAATATATCCGCATTAAAAATGCTTCCTGCCGGGTATAAGCCAACTGGGATATCACCCTCTCCATCACCATTTAAGTCATAATTACTTTCGGTGATCGTTATTTCTGCTTCAAATACAGAGGTATTACATACCGCTAACACCGTCTCTGGAAAGTTAATCTCATTGTTTACAAACGATATTACATTTACTCCATCAATACTGGCAGCGAGTTGACTACCGACTCCCCCCCCTGATTGCTGAGTAATACCTTGATATGCAAACGTAACATTACTATCTGTAAGGGTTTGCCAGGCTAAAAATGCGCGTTGTAGCTCTTGCTCAACCACGCTGAACTCTAATGGTGAATAACCGCGCTCATTCAAATGCCATTTGTAAGGTAAATTGTTTTGATGCCATAGTTTTGGCACAAGCTGATTTGATTCGTTTAATATGTAAGATGGGCTTCCAGCAGACACAGAAACAGTGACCAACATAAGAAGTCGGCAAATCCAATTTGCAGTTTTCATGAACTACATCCTTTTTAGTTGATACAATCTTGACTTTCAGAGAGTTGTTTTAAGTAAGATTGCTGTGCACTGCCAAGCAGCTCAAGCCCATTGCGTGGTGAAAGAGTTAATTCACACAAATATTGCAGTCTCAACCATTGCGCTTCAGTGCCAGTTTTTATGGTTGAAAAGTTAATTACTAATTCAGATAAAGGCTGCGCGGGATCCCACCAAGTAGTTAAAACAATGTACTCTTCCATCGCCGTTGCGGGCGCTTCAGATAAAACTAAATTGGCAAGATTAAAAATACTTTTACCAAAGCTCGCTGTAATAGCAATTGGATACTTCCCTAACTCAGGGATCGCTAATAAATGCTGACCAAACTCACGATTTGCACTTGGCGCAATAATATAAGGTAATTGCTCACTCAAAAGCATTTGCTGAACAGTCGGTAAATTAATTGTGATGCCTTGACTCTTAAGTCTGCGTAATGAAGCATTCACTACTTGCTCGTCTGCCCCAAGTTTAAAGTAAGTAACAGGGATGCTGTCATCTTGTACACTAACAGCATCAATAAGCATCATTTCACTGCTATGAGGTGTCGCATTAAACTGTAAGTATTTTGTCTGTGCAGCCAATGGCAAACCACTAAACAGTGCAAACAACAGAACCAAAGCTATTATTTTTTTTATCATAACTCATTCACTTCCTTGTTCATTTTTGCAGGTATTTTTTTATCTACCGGGGTTTTATCTTCCGCGTTAACTTTGGTATTTTCGTCTTCATCAAGGTCGTAAATTTTAACATCAGGTTGCTGTTTTAAACTGGCAATACCCGTTGCCCCAAGAGCAAGTTTTTGTGCATCAATTCGCCTTATTACAAACTTATCTGTAAAATTAACCTTATTGATTTTCTCATGTGCTAAATGGATCACCTTACCTATTGGTCGCTTTACTTTTTTTAAGTCTTGAGCATAAGCGCGCTTTGCTTGACTAAAATAATCTTTATTAAACTTTGCTTGTTGCGCTTTAGCTTGTTCCATACTGATAACTTCAACGTGTTGGTTTCTCATTAAAATATCAAGAGACTGCACCGCTTTTGATTCCTCAGCACTCACCATTTTCACGTTTGTACAACACGTAAGCACGCCTATTAACATTAAGTTACGCATCGTCTTTTCCTTGTTTAGCCAGCTTATCTGCGAGCAACTGCTTGATCCTTGCTTTAGCGTTTGGCAAAGTTAACGCTTCTTGCTGCAGTACAGCTTTACCAACCACATCAGTCGCCTGTTCTGCGCGTAATAAATTAGCGTGTTGCGGTGAACTTTTTGACACTTTTAGCTGTTTAAAGGCCGGTAAAACAACATTATCAGTACCCATTCCTTGTACTGCTACGACTGAATTTTGCCCCTTTACCAGCTGCTGTTGCCCTAACGAGTCAGTGTGAGTAAAAAATATTGCTTCGTCCCCTTCTTTTAGCGTTACTTGATGCGAAATAGTCTGTGAAATAGCCACCTTTAAAACAGGGTGAACAGCAGTACCACCCGCTTGTGTAATTACCAGCTCACTTTGAGCAGGTTTACCTAACGCACCAGCCATTAAGTCATCGCGCACTAAAACTTGATGGAAAGTCACTACTTTACCGTCAACCCATTCACTGCTTTTAGACATAACACGCCCTTGCACAACATTATCGGCAAGCTTAATTTCTTTACTAAAGTCATTGGCAGAACTTGCAAAACTTACAATGAATATAATAACCAAGGTAATTGCTCTCATAACTTACTCCTTTTTAGCTTCAGGCAACGCAATGCCTGTTGTCACTTCCAGCCTAATTTCAGGCTTACGACTGTCGAACAATAAAATGTGATTTTTGTCATAACCTGGGTGGTAGGCAAATGCACCTTGTTTATTTGCATAAGTGCCAAACATGTCGCCAGGTGTTGATGTATCTGAGTGCCAATAATAGTGGTTTTCTTGTGAACTATAACGAGCCTTACCATCATCAAAAATAGTATATTCAGCCCCGCTACGTTTTACGTAACGCCTCGCTGGAGTTGTCGGTGTGGCATCCAACAGCGCACCATGGTCAAGGTTGTCGCTTGGTGTGCCATTTATGTCTCTGTGGTTATTCATATCAGCAGCGTGAACTAATAAAGTAACGCGCCCATTTAAATCGCCACTAAAAAGCGACTTCAAAGCGGTTGAGGGGACTTTTATTTGCCAGCAGTTGCTAGTCAAATTTTCAGATGACCCCACGGTAAAACACCCTTTAAAACTTGAGTCAGCTAAAATCGTACTCTCTAAGTTACGGCTATCAAAAAAGGCCTGTTGTTCGTTTAACGCAAGCCCCAACGAGAACTCACTGTTTTTTGCATCTGGCGCTCTGATAGCTTCGTTAAACTTTAAATTAATGCTAATCGCTTTATCTTGCGTTATAAAAGATAAGTTGGGAATGGTTTGCGCTTTGTAACGCTGGGCAATATAAGCAAAATCTTCAATGGTGTGTTTACCGTCCCCTTCTTCGTGAGTCATTTCAATACGCCCGGTATTATTAATTTTACCCTGCCATTTCATACCGTATCGTTTACGCTCGTCTTGTATAACTTCGACTTGTTGTAAATAGGGTGGCAAATTAGCAACATCATAAAAAAACTGACTGTAGCCCACTAAAAACTCAAGTGAATAGGGAATAAGCTTTTCAGCAAAACGCTCTAATAAGCTATCGCCCTTGTAACAACGCAGCTCAGATACTGACCAGTCAGTACAGGTTTTAATCAGCGGGTTATTTGCTGAATGAGGTTTAGTGATATCTTGCCTAATATAATGAGGTCGCAGCAGCATTTCCCCAGATGCAATCTGCTTGCCTGCCACTTCTCCTTCATATACCACTCCTTTCATAGTTTGCTCTATGTAATAATAATCTTCAGGGCCGCCAAAAACACTGGCCTCCCACCAATCTGCTTTTAAGCTATTAAAGCGACCATTATAGTGAAAACTATGGGCTTTAAAATCACCACTGTCTTCATCACCCTTAGCTGCAGCATGCATAATTTCGTATTTGGGTAATGCTCTACGAGACCCTATATTTACTCTTAAACCGCACGCGTTAAAGCTAGGACCTTCAGGGCGGTCAAAATCGCTTAAATCGCCAAAATAAAACATTTTACTTAGCTCCCCACCACCACAAAGCTTATTAACTGCCGCATAAGACTCTTTTGTCGCTTCAGCGTTAAAGCGCCAGTATTTACCCTCATGCCTGATTTTCATTGGATTACCAAAAGAGCTATCTAGTGGGGATACTTTAAAACCGACAGGTAAATCAGCTTGAAACAAAGCCGTATTATAAATACCCCGCGACATATTCGCCGGGTCTAGGTAACTCTCAAGCAAAGCATACGCTGCAGGGTCTGTTTTACGCCCCCAAATTTGCCCAGCATTGTTGATGGTTTTGCTAACATTAGTGAGGCGAAACCAATAATCTGTATCTAACCCCGTTATAAATTCATAAATCTTGCTGGGGATAAAGTGCGCTTCATAGTCATCCGGTTCACCAAGTAAATCTTTAAATTTGGTTAAGTGAGCGTCACCATGTATGTGCGCAATTGAGCTCATGTCTTCAGCATGGTGTAATGCGTGACCAAATAACCACATTGCTTTAGCACCACTTAGCTGCCGCCCGTGCTTTTCCATTAACCAAGGGGTATCAGGTTCCATTTCGCTTAAGTCTTCAATGGTATGTAAATACCCCATGGTATTTACTGCATCGTTAAAAAAGCGCCCTGCAGTTATTTCGCTAGGCTCTATTTTTCCGTAAAATTCATTAATCGCATAATCAATGCCATCCACTACCCAATCATTTACAGACATCGGAGCTCCGGTATAAGCATGCTGAAAATGCGACATTACGCGATTAGTTGGGGAGTCTTCCATCACCACCCCATCAAGTACATTGAGGCTTTTTTTTCTAAAGGCAGGGTAGTTTGGGCTTGCCTTATCCTCGTCAATTTCTTTTTCTTCTTTTTCTGCGAACTGCGGGTCATAACCCCATAAATAAGGGTAAGGCTGGTCTAGTTCCACCGTATAGTGCGCATCCCCCACAAGCTTAGTGACATAATCTGGGTGGGTTTGGTATAGCTGAAAATAATTAGTAATACTTTCATCTTGCGATTTTAGAGATTTATAAATTGCTTCTGTAATACGTGGGTGGCTGGTATTGGTATCGTGCGCTGCACAATTAAATACCATTACCGCCCCAAAAAGCAGTGCAGTTTTACGCTTATAATCCTTCATACTCAGCCTTCCTTGGTTTTAAAATTTGCTTTCTACAGTCAACCATATCCCAACAATCCGTTTCAGGTACGCCGTAATACCAGGCTCTAAAAATCGGTTGATACTTTTCAATTACCCGTTGTTGCATACGTTTTGAAAAATGGGGTAAGTACATAGTTTTGATCACCGTAATGTGCCTTTTAATCGTCTTTCCTAAATTAAAGCGCTCTTGCCAAAGCTGCATTTTCCCATTGAAATGCTCATTACTATCTGGTGCAGCGTTCTGCATCATCACTTTGCCTTGCTCGGCCCACCCAGCTACTTTATTCATTTGTTCGGCAAACGGCTTAACGGTAAACGTGATATGAATAGGATCATCAGCATCGGTGGGCCCAAAGCCTCGCGGAAATCCGCGGTGGTGATAATTAGGATGGGTAACAGTAAACTCAATCGATGCATAGGCGTTGGGCTGTAATAAATCCAAACGCTCGCGTGGGAAGGTAATTGGCTCATTAGCATAGGCAGTTTTAAAATATTTATAACCAAAATCAATACCACAACTACTATGACCACACGACTCCGAATAGGCCGACTTTATCAAAAAAGGGAATTCTGGCACTGAGCCATCTTCTGTTTCAATCGTCACAACAATGGGTCCACGATAGCCATGAGCCTTATCGAATACCGTAGTGCAACTTGTTGTCAAAAAACACGCCAGTAGCACACTCATGTACATTACTAAATTTTTCACACTATTAACCTTCTATTTTAATAATTATTTAGCGCTAATAATGGGGTTGTCGGCACTGCCACTAATTTGGTAGCCATAAATAGTGGCAAGTTGCGCCAGCTCAGGCGATAAAACAAGGCCGTTGTCTGTATCAAACAATAGCCCTAACTCTTTTAATAAATCAGCTTTATTGTTTTTTAAAATATAACCAAGCGCTTCATCTCTTTCATAGCGAGTCATGCTTTTATTAAAGGTATTGCCAATAAGCTGGCTTTTATTTGTACCGCTTGCGCGCTTAAAATTGATGTAGCGTTCGCCTAGTTCGAGTAGGCTCTTATCAAGGCCAACATTGGAAAAGTTGGCCTTTAAATAACTAACATTTGCAACCTCAGCAAGCCCCAGCAGCGTAAGTAACTGCGTATCAAAACCATAATTGTCAATAATGGACTGATTAAGTGCAGCAGTTAGCTGTGCAATTGCTGCGGTATCATCAATGGTACTTAATTTGCCAAACACCCAGCTCGCAGGCCCTCTAAAAATAGGGTGCCCTTTTTCACTGGCAAAAAAGCTGACTCTGTCTTTAACTGCATTGTTAGGATGTAATGTAAAATACATCAGCGCTTCACGTAATCTAAGCCCACCTATTTCATCACTATTTAAATAGGTAACAAAAAAAGATTCAGCGCCTGCATTCGGGCCTGCTGACAAAATATTTAAACTAATACTTTTATGGACAATGGCTGTTTTATCTGTGCCCGCCGCGAGTAACTGCATTTCATTTTGCAGATAATCATACAATTTATATTCGTAAATATGGTTTGTTAGACCCATTTTGCTATTTAATATTGCACCCAATACTTCATCTAATTCTGTTGTATTAGGATTCGGTTTTTCACGCTCGGTATTATTACTAGTCTCGGCTGTGTTTAACTGCTCAACTAAACTTGGGATTTGACTAAGCCCGTCATCGGACTGGCTAGAGAGTTGCTTGATTTGAGAGTCAATAGCACCAATATCTGACACTGTGACAGCTGCCAAATTGATACTTGTAATTAAAAGAATAAGTGAAGTTAATTTTAAAATAAAACTAACACGAAATTGATTATTTAAACCAATCATCCTGAATGTACCTTATTGTTATTTCCGTATAATTAAAGAATAAAAAATATACTCGGTTAAAATTCAGAGTAATAGATCAATGTTACAATGAAAAACCACCCATTCACATAAAAACAAACAAAACAAAACAAAAACCAACCTAAAATACTAGGTACATTCTAAAAGCATGTGCTTAATTACCGAGAATATTAACCTAAAAGATGCAGCCAATTATTATTCTAAACTTGTTGGTAAAAATATGTGATTGTGAATAAATAGTAGCAGCACTAAATAGTACAACTGTGGTACAAATTAAACCTAAATGATGGCTATTTTATTGACAACCCAATTTAAGTGTTTAATTTTACCTTGTGTCGCAAATCTTAGGAAACTGTGCTTTATTTAGAAGATGTAAACTTAAATAGAGTCATCAATGGAATTAATCAGTCAAGTTATCTACGTTGATAACGTTGAAGAAACCTTAGACTTTTATTATCAAGCATTTGGCTTGAGTACCTCATCAATCAGTGATAATGCCGAATATGGTGAGCTTGCAACAGGTGCTGTCAAAATAGCATTTGCTAATCACCCTTATGCACAAGCTCATTTTAAACAAGGCTACATTCGTGCCCACCCTAAGCAACCTGCCCTAGGTTTTGAACTGCGCTTTAGCTGTAGTGAGCTCAGCGAAAGCTATGATAGAGCGGTATTAGCAGGTGCTGAGCCACTTTGCCCACCAAGCTATAGAGAAACTCAATATTATGCCTACGTACGAGCCATTGAAGGTACCTTGATTTGCTTAATACAAGCCTAGTCCTTCATCAAAACAGCATTAAAGTTTAACTTTGTAGCAATATAAGCCACACGCAACTGTCATCAATTTTCCTTATCTTAGCGGTAATTTAAATAAGGAGATGGCGATGAATACACTACTACTGACATTACTGTTACTAAGCCCTAGTGAAGTATTATTAAGTGAGCAAGTAAAACTACAAACAACTGAAACTCTTCACGTTATGCAGAATGAAAATAAAACAATGTTGAAAAAGCAAATCACCACGACATTAGAGAATATGGAACTGGTATTGCCTGTAATTGTTGATCAGCAAACTTTAGCGAAAGTACAAAACGTAAAACAGCAACTTAGCCAAGACTAAGTTGCTCCGCTGGATTAGTCCAAAAACGAAGCTAAAGCGAGCTCAACTAAGCTTTCGGTATTTCTATTATGGCTTTTCTTAATACCGCGCTGGCTAAATCGATTAGTCGGTATTTCAAATTGTGTAAAACCATGATTATTGGCTTGCTGGTTCAATAGTAATTGCTTTTCTTTCACTGTTAAGTGATTTTCGTGAATTTTATGCAGCTCACTTGGATCTAGCCAAATACCTGCGCAGCTTGGGCACTCATCAATTTCGACCACATGAAGAGGTGTGAAAAAACGCCGCATCATCAAGATATTCAGGCACTTAGGACAATTAATTCGTGCAGTTAAATCAACATCAGTGTCAGGTAAAGTAGCCAAATGCTCAGCAAGTACCACCGCTCTTTTTAAGGATGGATCACTAAAATTAAAAATCTAGCGATTATCAAAAAATACCCCGCCACTGGCGGATGAGAAAACCTCGATCTCCCCGACCACTAGTTTAGTGAGCTCTATATTTGTCCTTGGGCAGCGCATATCCAGCTCCTTAGCATTTGATTACTCATTCCAGTGAGATATTAACTCGGTGCAAGTGCCTTTTCAATTAACGGTACTAACGGCGCTGGTAAAGTAACATTACCCGCCAAAACGAAACTGTGGGCTTCTGTAGACATTTTTTGCCACGTACGTTGTAAAATGCCAATCCACTTTTGCTCATCGTAATCCGGTTTGCTTTGCGCAAACGCCAACATGTAATGTTCAATAAACACTAAACTTGCGATATCTTCAACCAACTGGCTGTCAGGGTTACGCTTAATGTGCTTTTTTGCCACCGCATTATAGACACGTTGCTGCTGGGTTTCAGAGCAGCCTGCTTGTTGCATTAATGCAACTACTGTTTCAGCATGGAAAATATAAAGTGCACTGCGCCATTGATGATAGCCTTGCTTATTGATCGGAAAATCACTTCGCGGTGAACACCAGCGTTTAATGTGCTGCGCTCGAACTGCTATATGCATTAACTCGTCGGCATCAGGCTGAAAACGATTGAGCATATCTGTCATCCGCTCTGAGTATAAGCGCTCTTTAGGCCAGTCTTTATTGTTATGCTGCTGTTGGTTTGGATCTTGGCTGTTTGCCTCATCAATTAATGCGATTACGTGTTGCAACATCGGTGACTCGTTATTGTTATTTAACTAATAGCTCTATTCTAATCAGCAAGTTGCTAATTAGCTAGAAGGAAAAACAGGACGACACAAAAACAATCCCCCCTAATTTAGCTATCTAGTTAATTAAATTGACTTAAATCACTGGCAATAGAGATAGTTGGCTTTTCAACTAAACGCCCGAGTTCCTTGCCTGCTGTTGAGATAATAATTGTTGGCGTATACTTCAACTGATAGCGCCCAGCGATGCCTTCAGGGTCTTGTTTATCATAACCCACAGCAACCAATTGCAAACTTGCGAATGCCACGTTGGCGTTATCAAGTAGCTTAAGTAAGCGTGGCACTTCACGTTGACTATCGTGACACCATGCTCCAAATAGCACTAAAATATCTTTCCCCGCAAGGGCTTGCATTGCCTGTGTATCTGCAAGTGTTGGGGTGAATTTTTCATATTCGCTGGCAAACTTAGGGTACTCGCTCAGTAAATCTGCCGCGCTGATCTGACCTGTAAACGGCTTGTTATCTGCAGCAACTGACAAAAAAGAAACGACACAAAGTGATAATAGTAGCGCTAATCGTTTAAACATAATGATCTCAACGGTTTATTTTAACCTGACTATACCCAAATCCGCGTATATTACGAGTGCTTTTATACACAGGCAAACAAGTCAGCTTAATTATTAAAGCGATGCTAAAAATGGTTTATAAATTTATCGTTCTAAAATTTAGCAGTTTGATATTACTTATTAGCAAACGATACTGCATTGTTTCTACTCAACAAGTGAAAATCGATGAGAATTCATTCAATTTAGTCATAAATCTGCAATTAAAATATAGGATAATTTCCATTCGATTTAATTAACTTAGAAAAGACGACTGACCTTAATGACCACTCCTTTAGTGCGCTTGAACTTTGCACTGCAATCTTTTGAAGATCCGCTATCAGCTGCCATGGCACATACTATGGAGTACGATACGTTGCATCTAAATGCAAACGCACAGCATGAAATTACACTGCTTTGTGTATTACCTGAAGATGCGCATGAAGGCGACATTATCTCGTTAAGTGCAACACATATAGCAGCGCGTGACGCTCGTTACTTTATACAATACACACTGCGTCAGCTCGATATAGAAGTCGGTACGGTAGCGCTGACGCTTGAAAAAATAACTATCAGCGATGAAAGCGACGAATATGTGCTGCAATTAATGCTGCATGGTTTACATGCCACCCTCAAAGACAGTGCTGAATTTGATGTCGCAATCAAGGAATATGGCGCAGGTTATATACCACAATACGAGCAGGCTCTAGTTTCTAAAAGTCATTCACTGCGCCAATTAATGACCAGTTTTAGTAGTTCATTTTTATCACTGTTTTAATCAGCAAAGCTCACTTTACCCATAGTGATAGTGGGTATGCCTTGCGCTTGATTACCAAAACGTTGCTGCCCTCCCGCTAAACATTCGTTTGCTAAAATAGCAAATAACACCGCTTCTTTGGCATCGGGATCAATGCCTAATGCGTGGGTGTTTTTGATCATTTGTAACTGCGGACATAAAGATAAAATATGCTGCATAAGTAATGGGTTATGGATCCCACCGCCACTTGCATAAACCGCAACATTATCAAGCTTTGCACTACAATCATTAATAGCGTTAGCAATCACTTGGGCTGAAAAGCGATTTAGGGTGGCCATAACATCTGGATGGGTGAGCTCAGTAGTATTGGTTGCAGCTTGCGCACGTGCTAGGTATTGCAAGTTAAATACTTCAGGTCCGGTGGTTTTTGGCAACGCCAAACTGAAAAATTCATTATCACAAAGCGCTGTCAGCAAGGCTTGATTAACCGTACCTTGAGCTGCAACTTGACTGTCTTTATCATAATGCAGTGGCGCAAAGTAACACTGAATATACGCATCCATAATGGTATTACCAGGGCCAATATCTGAACTAAACACCGCACTGGCATCGGCAGATTTTGGTAAATAGGTTAAGTTAGCAATGCCGCCCATATTGAGCAAAATACGGTTTTCATCAGCACTGGTAAAGAATAAGTAATCGCCATACACCGCTAAAGGTGCCCCCTCGCCACCAGCAGCAATGTGTTTTTGGCGAAAATCGCCAATCGTGGTAATACCGGTAGTTACCGCTACATGGTCACTATCACCGATTTGCAAGGTGCCATGCTTAAAATCAGCTTGGCTATGTTGGCTGCTCGGACAGTGATAAATTGTTTGCCCATGACTGGCGATTGCGTCAATGTCAGCCGCGGCTATATTCCATTTTGCTAAACACTGGTTCACCATTTTACCGTGTAACGTACCTACCCAAGGGTGCAATAAAGTGACCAGTTCAAGGTCACATTCTCGCTTGGCAAACACCTTTTTTATTTTTTGCTTATAGTCATCGTCATAATCAACGGTTTCAAAGGCCAAGACTGCAATTTGGGTCTCCATACCTTGGCCTGAAATTTGGCACAACGCGACGTCGAGGCCATCAAGTGATGTGCCACTCATCAGACCAATTATCAATCTTTGTTGCTTTTTAGCACTATTATACAGCTTTAATATATGCTGATGCATGATATTTACCTTTTAAATCAATATATTATTTTTTATAACCGCGTCAAACCACAAGGAATACTTTATACCTTAACTTTAAATATTGAAAGAATAATTATTGCAAACACGTTAAAAATGCTTTAAAACTAATCAACACGCTAAGTGTACCGAGATCAACACCCATAATAGCAAAAAATACATAACCACGGGAATCGACAATGAAATACTGCAAACATAACTCAATACGGCCACTGCATTTACTGTCTCCTATTGCATTGGCAATTATTACTACAACCAGCCCGGCATTATTAGCCGCAGAACAAACTGTTGAGCAAAAGAAACCTGAAGTGATCACTGTGACAGGTTCGCGTATTCAACGCACTGAATTAGTGTCTAGTAGCCCTGTGGTGAGTGTTGACGAGACACAAATACATTTAGATCGTGCTGTAAATGTTGAAGACATTACCGCTAAGTTGCCACAAGCAGCAGCGGGTGCAAATAGTACCGGCGCTACAGTGGGCGATTCATTTGGTTCATCAACCATTGATTTACGTGGCCTTGGTCAAAACCGTACGCTGGTGCTTATTGATGGCACCCGTGCAGTACCGTTTAGTTTTCGTAACTCAGTAGATGTTAATACGATTCCTGCTGGTTTGATCAAACGTGTTGATGTGTTAACGGGCGGGGCTGCTGCGGTATACGGTGCCGATGCGGTTGCCGGCGTGGTCAACTTTGTACTGGATGATAATTTCACCGGCGCAGAGTTTTCAAGCAGTTATGAAACAGCCGATGGTGGCAATGAAAAACTTAATTTTGAAGCCATTTTTGGTGGCGATATAGCCGATGGTCGTGGCCATATTACTGGCTACCTTGGTTATTCACAGCGTAAAGAGTTACTTGCTGGTGAACGTGATTATGCCTTAGAGAATGGCGCAACTATGATCAATAGTGGCGGGTTTTATACCGACGTTGCCAGCGGCAATAGTTTAGCGATTGATGACGCAGGGCAAGTCGTGAGCGACCGTCAAACCAGTGACTTTACCGGCGACCGTTACCTAACTCAGCCAATGGATAGATTCTCTGCTGGGTTATTATTTGATGTTGATGCCAGCGATAGCGCAATCATTTACGGCCGTGCTATGTATTCAAAAGTTACCGTCAATGGCGCCGGCGCTAGCGGCCAAACGCCTATCCTAGTTAACGAGCAAGTGACGCTAACTGAAGATAATCAATATATTCCTGATCAATTACGCCAACAACTGAGCTTTGATGCTGATGGCAATGCACTCGTTAATGTTGAACGTAACTTAGGTTTAGGTGTACAAAACACCGAAGCAGTGCGTGATTCATTGCAATTTCAACTGGGTTTAAAAGGCGATATTAACGATTACTTACGTTATGACATTTATGGTCAATACGGTCAAACCGATGAAGTCGCTACAATTTACAACAATGCTTATAAAATAGATAACAGTGGCAATAGTCGCTTTGCCAGTATTGCCAATAGCATGGATATTTTCGATCCTAATTTAGATTTAAGCGAATTTAGCGATCCACTCCTTTACACCACCCGAGAGCGTACTCAGAGCGTGTTTGCCGCCACCTTATCGGGGGACTCAAGCGCATTATTTGAACTACCAGCAGGCTATGTTGATTTTGCAATTGGTTATGAATACCGCAAAGAAACCGGTAAACAAACCCCAGGTGATGCGTTTAGAAACGGCACTAGCTTTGCGTCAGTAAGCGCGTTTGATATGGACGCCAGCTTTGACAGTAGCGAGTTTTATGCAGAAATTTTAGTGCCAATTCTAATTGATATGCCATTTGCCAAAGAACTTAGTTTTGAAGGTGCTTACCGTATTTCTGATTACTCAAACACCGAAGCCGAAGACACCTATAAACTCGGCATAAACTGGGCAATTAACGATGATATCCGTATCCGTGCGAATAAACTCACAGCATTTAGAGCGCCAAACTTAGGCGAATTCGCAAGTCCGATCACGGGGTTATCATTAGCTTTATTTGATCAAAACAGTGACCAATTTGTGCCACGCTTTGCAGGTCGCTTTAATGGCGATCCATGCTTGCTAGGTACGGGGGACGCAGCGCAATGTGCAGCATTTGGTGCGCCGCCTGCTGGCACTGAGTTTGATTCAACCACGGCCGAGTATACTTACGGCGGTAATCCGAATATCAAGCCTGAACAAGCAGAGTCAGATACCTTAGGGGTGGTTTATACCCCAAGTTACATTGCAGGCTTTGACCTATCACTTGATTACTACAGCATTCGCGTAACCGATGCGGTAAGCCAAATTCAACCCGCTGCGGCATTACAAAGCTGTTATATCGACGATCCAAATCCGAACAACCCATTATGTGGCGCTGTACTGCGCGATCCTAATACCGGCCTGATCAGCACTGCGATCGTAAATGACTTTAACCTTGCTGCGATTGAGCAAGCCGGTATTGATCTAGCTGCTAACTATGTAATTGATGCGCCAATGCAGTTAGGTGGCCGGTTTCGATTCTCATACCAAGGTAACTTTGTAACCAAGCAAACACGCCAAAATAACAGCACGGTTGCCGAAGTTGATTGTAAAGGTACTTATGGCAGCGCGTGTTCAGGGGATTTTGCCAGTATTTTACAAGCTGACTATAAGCACCGTGCTACCTTTGATTGGCAGCTAGACACGATGAACTTCCAATTAGGCTGGCGCAGAATTGGCGAAGTCGACTATGCTGTAGATAGATCAGAAACAATCGATGCGCAAGATTACATGGACTTTGCTGCATCGTGGCAAGCTAGTGACAGCATCGCGGTTAACTTTGGTATCGACAACCTGTTTGACAAAGCACCACCAACACCTGACATCGGCGCAAACCATTTTAATACCGTCAGTGATTATA
>NZ_DRGM01000060.1 GCF_011050055.1 Pseudoalteromonas prydzensis
AGCTTTTTATTAGGAATAAAACAGTCAGTCCCTATAAACTAAAATTTTTGAAAAGTGAGAGTCATTCAGTGCTCTCGCTCGCTCAATCAGTCAAAAATGAAGTCGTGTAAATTCTTAGTGGTAAAAAAGCCTTTTTATGCAGATGTACCGTGAGCACAGGGTATAAAATAACTGTCGTTCGGACCGTTTAAAGGAAAATGTATCTGCTTTTTTACCACTAAGAATTTACACGACTTCATTTTTGACTGATTGAGCGAGCGAGAGCACTGAATGACTCTCACTTTTCAAAAATTTTAGTTTATAGGGACTGACTGTTTTATTCCTAATAAAAAGCTCTCACCTATTTACTGATTTGATAATCTCTTCACTAAATATCCCATCACTGTGAATTCACACTCAGTTAGAATGTGATCGAGATCTTTTTCATTATTTAGCAAGTCTTCTTACGGGGGGAAAATATGCAGCCACGTAAAATTAATGCTACGGCTGAGGTAATGTTTTTTAAGCTTTCAGTTTTAGCGTGAAGCACCCTATCTGTTTTGTCAAAACGAGTTTGATTTGATAAACATAGCCCCTTGATTAACTTGGACCCTGATTAAGAAACTTACTAAAGAGCTGATTTTAAAGCACAAATATTAATAAAAGTCTCCAGCCGGAAATTTCAGGGAGAACAAGGCGAATTTACGCGTCAATAGCGGACACACAGTTAGCGTTGAAAATAGCCGCAGGAGATAGATTTATTATCCAAAGTTCAGGTTAACTAACACTTCTATTGGCTTTTTAGGCAACAGATAGATCAATCTAAACATGAGTTTGCAAGGAAATAGAATAGAAAAATAGCTAATTAAGTGAGAGAGAGAAAATTAGGTGTATAGAAATATTAGTAGTAGAGAGGGGAATTATGGTGAAACAGAGTCCTGTTTCACCAAGTTGAACTTAGGTTCACATAATAAAAATTATGCTAGTTCTACGTTCTCAGCTTCAGGGCCTTTTTGGCCTTGCTTGATGCTGAAAGTGACTTGTTGACCTTCGCTTAGAGTGCGAAAACCTGAGCCAGTGATAGCGCTGAAATGTACGAATACGTCAGGGCCATTTTCTTGTTCAATAAAACCGAAACCTTTAGCTTCGTTGAAGAACTTAACTTTACCAGTAGTTGACATACTATATTTTCCTGTAAGTCAAAATTTAAAATTCAGCCAATAATTGGCTATATCCTCCCTGAGTGAATGCCCAAAAAATCCTTTGGGTAAAGTACAGGAAGAAATAATTGACCAAACAGGTAACCATAAACGCCGCACATTAACCGAAAATTCTATACGCAAAAACTCAAAGCAAGTTAAGGTTAACATAATAAAATCGTTTTAGCTCTATTAATTAAGAATTATTTTAAACAGGCTTTAATTGCTGATTTTACACGCGATAAAGACATATATTAATGCTAAACAGGCAACTAAAATGGCCTTTTAATCGCCTGAGTAAGTTAAATAGTTACTTCACTTGCCAATCAATAATTGATTCAGCTTTAATAGGTACTACATGATCGTCACCCAACGGGTAGCTTGCAGGCACAGTCCAAGGCTGCTTCACTAAAGTCACGGTATCAGCATTTCTGGCTAATCCATAGAAATCAGCGCCATAATGACTAGCAAATCCTTCTAATTTATCCAATGCACCAGCGTCTTCAAACGCTTCAGCATACAGCTCTAATGCGGCATGAGCCGTATATGCACCTGCACAGCCACAGGCAGCTTCTTTTTTATCTTTATAGTGTGGCGCAGAATCTGTGCCTAAAAAGAACTTTTTACTACCGCTCGTTGCCGCTTCAATCAGTGCTTGTTGATGGCTATTACGCTTTAATATTGGTAAGCAATAGTAATGTGGGCGAATTCCCCCTGCCAACATATGATTGCGGTTATACAACAAGTGATGGGCGGTAATGGTTGCTGCCAGATTATCTGAAGCGTTATTAACAAAATCAACGGCATCTTTGGTTGTAATATGCTCAAGTACAATCTTTAAGTCTGGGAAGTCTTTAACAACATCAACTAAAATTGTTTCTAAAAATACTTTTTCACGATCAAATATATCAATCGATGAATCTGTCACTTCACCATGGATCAGCAATAACATGCCGACTTCTTGCATGGCTTTTAATGCTGGGTAAATCTTTTTAATTGAGGTTACACCAGAGTCTGAGTTAGTGGTCGCACCGGCTGGATACACTTTAGCAGCAACAATTTTACCCGTAGCATGGGCTTTTTTAATTTCATCTGCGCTCGTGTTATCCGTTAGATAAAGTACCATCAGCGGCTCAAAGCTACCTTGTGGTCCTGCCGCCATAATGCGGTCGCGATACGCTAAAGCGGTTTCAGTGCAGGTTGCCGGGGGAACTAAGTTTGGCATAATAATCGCGCGCCCCATATAGCGGCTAATATCCCTAACTGTATCTTTTAATTGATTTCCATCACGTAAATGAACATGCCAGTCATCTGGACGAGTGATAGTTAACGTTGCTTGAGTATTGGAGGCTTGATTTGTCATTACTTATTTCCACGGCTGAATTTAATTGATCATATGCATATGCCCTAGCCGAGTAAAGATTTTATTGTGGTTTTTACTGACGCTTTTTATCAACGGATAGAATGAAAGCATTGCATCATCAATAGTTTGCCGTGTGTTTACCTTTACATACAGATCTTGTTAATTTTATTTATTCTTTGTCTATCTATTAACATTCCGTTAATCTATAAGTATATCAATGACACAAAAACGGTATATTCACGCGTGGCACATGCAGAATAAAATAGATTTATCTTCAGCGCTTGATGTTAAAACCGAGCAACTGAGCATTATTAATCAGTTTTCCTCAAGCTTATTACAGTTAGATAAACTCGATGAATTGTTCGACTATGTCACCACTGAAGTAGTTAAACGGTTAGGCTTTGTTGATTGTGTTATTTATATTGCCGATGAAAGTGCTACAACCTTGCACGAAGTCGCATCAATGGGAGTGTCTCCTGCTAATAGTAACTATGCCATAGAACGAAAAACCATTGCATTTAACCAAGGTATTACTGGTTATGTTGCTTCAACGGGTCGTGCTGTTATTATTGGTGATGTCAGTACAGATAGCCGTTATATCGCAGATGTACGCCCTGCTATGTCTGAACTATGTGTACCATTAGTTTATAAGCAGCAGGTTTTAGGAGTGATTGACTGCGAACACCCGGTACGTAATTATTTTAGTGATGCTCACCTAGAAATTTTAACAACCGTCGCGCATTTGCTCAGCGCAAAAATAAATCAGGTCAACACTGTTGAAAACTTACAACAAACGGTGAGTCAATTAAATAGTGCCCAAAAGCTGGAAGGCACATTATTACAAATAGCTAATTTAACTTACCAAGCCAATGACTTAGATACTTTTTTAGAGTCATTGCACAACATTATGACCAGTTTACTGCGTGCTGATAACTTTTTGGTAGGCTTATACGATAAAAATATCGATATCCTTGATATTGTTTATATTGTAGAAGAAGGGGTGCGCTCAAATGCCCATAAAAAAATCTCCAAAGAGCAACTAAAAAATACCGCCTCCTATTATTTACTCAATTTAGAGCAATCACTGCTTTTAAATAAACAAGAATACCAACAACATATTGCAGCTGGTCATTTTAAAATGGTGGGTCGCCAATCTGAATCTTGGCTTGGGGTACCATTTAGGGTCAGTGAGCATATAAGTGGCGTAATTGTAGTACAAAGTTACGATAAAACTCACCATTACAATGATCATGACCGTGCCCTACTCACTTACGTTAGCCGCCAAATTAGCATGGCCATCGACAGGCAGTTATCTCGCCAAGCGCTTGAACACCGCGCTTTACATGACGAATTAACTGGCCTTGCAAATCGTTCTTTACTCATTGACCGTATAAAGCACGGTATCTTACGACTTACGCGTACACCTAAAGGGTGCTATCACGCGCTGTTGTATTTAGATTTTGACCGTTTTAAAAGCATCAACGACTCATTAGGGCATGAAGTGGGGGATCACTTTCTAATTGCTATTTGTAAATCAATTCAAGGCACGATCCGTAATACCGATACATTTGCACGGCTCGGTGGCGACGAATTCGCTATTTTTATGGAGAACATCACCCATAAAAACCAAATTAACGATGCCCTAAAACGGATCAAAAATGCACTTCAGGCACCGCTTAATATCGATGGTCATTTATTACAAGCGTCCACCAGTATTGGCGTTGCATTTTGTGAAAACGAAAACGATAAAGCCTATCAATTATTGCAGCATGCCGATGCAGCAATGTACGAAGCTAAATCCACTGGCCGTGGACAAGTAAAGTTTTTTAACAATACTATGCGCAAAAAGCTCAAAAGCCATGCAGATATAGAGAATGATTTACAACATGGTATTGAGCACGATGAGTTTGAGCTTTATTTTCAAGCTATTTTTGGCATCCAAAATTGTGATGTGGTGGGCTTTGAAGCCCTTGTACGCTGGCATCACCCGAGTAAAGGCTTTGTCGCACCAAATGACTTTATTCCAGTTGCAGAAAGCACCGGACAAATTATTAATCTAGATCTGCATTTGTTAGAGCTTGCAGCAAAACAAATAGCGGCTTGGCAACAGCAAGGGAAACGATTTTTGCGGATCACCGTAAATGTCTCATCCAGACACTTTGCAAGTGTTGATTTCATCACACAGATCCACGCTATTTATAATAAATATGCGCTCGAGTTAGGGTCTTTATGTTTGGAGATCACCGAATCAGGTTTAATCGAAAATTTAGAGTTGGCTACCAAGATAATCGAAGGTTTAGCGCCATTAAAAGTAAAGTTATGTTTAGATGATTTTGGCACTGGCTACTCTTCTTTAGGTTATTTACATCAATTACCCATCCATGTATTAAAAATCGATAAAAGTTTTATTGATCACCTAAAAGACACTGCCACGCCATTGGTTGATGCCATTTTATCACTCGCTTCATCGCTTAAATTAGATGTGATTGCTGAGGGAATTGAAACCCAAGAGCAGTTAAGTATCTTGCAGCAAACTAAATGTGATTTTGGCCAAGGGTTTTTAAAAGCCAAACCTATGCCCGCTACTCAAGCTATTTTACTAATAGATAAACCACTTTAACGTTGGCATAAAAAAGGCCCTGCAGTGCAGGGCCTTAGCGTTAATGTTTGCTATTTATTACCATAACCAACTAACCAATGTGCCATAACTGCAATAACTGGTAGCGTGATCAATGTTCTAAGAATGAATATTATGAACAACTCAAAAATATTTACCGGAATTTTACTACCCAATAATAGCGCGCCCACTTCCGACATATAAATCAACTGGGTTACACTCATTGCCGCAATAATAAAGCGAGTAACATCACTTTCAATGGTGCCAGCAGCTAAAATTGATGGAATAAACATATCAGCAAAGCCAACCATAATCGTTTGCGCGGCGGCTTCTGCTTCAGGGATCTGTAATAACTCTAAAAATGGAATGAAAGGTTTGCCTAAATAAGCAAATATTGGTGTATATTCAGCAATAACTAACGCAAACGTGCCCACCGCCATCACGATTGGCAATACCGCAAACACCATGTCTAATGCGTTGTGAATGCCTTCTTTCATGGTACCGGCAAAGCCTGGTGAGTGTTTAGCTTTGTTCAGCGCTACATGCAAAGCATGGGTGAGAATATTCTTGCCGTGAGGCACCCGCTCTTTATGAGGATCAGGTTGGCTGCCATCAATAAATACATCTTTTTTAAAGCTCAACGGCGGAATGCGTGGCACAATCAATGCGGCCACAACCCCAGCTAAACACACCGTTAAATAAAACGGCGCAAATAACTGCTCCAGCCCAACTTGACCTAATACCACTAAACAAAATGTAATTGACACGGCAGAAAAGGTGGTACCAATAATCGCCGCTTCACGCTGGGTATAATGCTTTTCTTCATACTGGCGCGCGGTCATTAAAATCCCCACACTGCCATCACCTAACCATGACGTTGCACAATCAACCGCACTTCGCCCTGGCACACCAAACAGCGGACGCATCACTTTAGTTAATAATGTTCCCACTAATTCAAGTAAGCCAAAATTCAACAGCAAAGGCAGTAACAAACCCGCTAAAATAAACACTGAAAATAAAACGGGCAGCAAATCTTTTAATACTAAGCCACCGGTATTTTCTGAAGTGATACCAGTGAAAATAGGCTGTAATACGCCCGGTAGTGCTGAATTTAAATCTGGGTTATTAAGGCTTAAAACCGTAAGAATAATAAACGCCATACCAAATAAACGGATCACTAACCATAACCAGTGCACATCAAAAAGGTGCTTTAAAATAGCAGATTTCATTAATGCCGCTGGTTTAAATAGTTTCATCACTAAAGACAAAACACCGGTAATACAAATAATCACGGTGATCAACAGATCAATATAGGATGCAACCGCCGTTTTTACAGCTTTAGCCATAACGGCAATGGGGATAGTCATCGCTCCATCCATTGGTACTGGAGTCATGAACAAGAATACACCGATCAGCGACGGAATGATAAAAGTTAACCATACCTTTAAGTCAAACTGCTCGGCAGAGGAAGTTAGATTAGACATTGTTTTCAACCTGTAGAAACCACAAAAAGAGCAAAAGCTCTTTTTGTGGTGTTATTATTATTTATTATTAAATTTTAATACCGCGTTGACGCAAAGCATTTTCTAATGCTTGTTGTAAATCATTCATTGTACCCGGCTCTAAGGTTGTGCCTTCGTCATCCATCCAGGTCAAGCTCGTACCGCCATCTTTGGTACGACTGACTAATATTTGATATTGACCATCTTCAATAGGTAACTCAGCAAGTTCTTCGCCCCAAATTGAATCCCATACACTTGATTCTGGTTTGTTGTAATCAGCCGTGATCAAGCCGCGCTCTTGGTCAATTTCAACAATAGTAAATGATAAACGCTCTAAGAATCCTGAGAAACGTTCGAATATTACAAAGTAATCTTGCTCGGTCACTAATGCCGCATTACCTTTATTATCAAAGCCCATTTCCAGCGAAATAATGCCCTGTTGTTTACGTATTTCAACTTCAAGTTGACGATAGCGATAATCAAATTCTGCCACAACTTGGTTCAGTGCTCGCACTTCTAACTGTTGTTGCAAAATAGCTGTCAATGGCACGTCTTTACTCTCATATTCTGCTAACTTAGCACTTAATGAAGCTGTACGTTGGTGCGACTTTTCTTCAATTGTAAAGATAAAGCGTTGTTGCGATATCTTATCTTCGCTATCCCATAACCAACCTTCTTCTGGCTTGATGATGGCATACCAATCAGTTTCAATTGAACCTAATAACTTATCTTGTTTTATTGGTTTTGTTTGATGATCAACTAATACGGCCTGAACTGAATCCCAAATAAATTCATCTAAATCGGCAATACCATCGTTTTTATCAAAATAAACACGTGCTTGCTTATCACCTTCTTCAACCCAACTGCCTTTTGCAACAGTTAATACTTGCGCGGGCGGACGGTAATTTGTTGAATCAGGATTATTATCATACTCCGCCACTTCCATCCTATAAATGGGATCTTGAGCTGGCTGCGCCAATTGTCCTGGCACTTGTACCGGCTCACCGGCACGGTAATTACGTTTATGATGCGCTTCGTCAGTGAACACACCACATCCTGACAAGCTAACCAACACGCTTACAGCAAGCGCTTTTGGGATCCAATACTGCACAGATAATTCTCCTTAGCATACCCTTAATTGTTTTAACAAATATATGAGTGGGTTATGCCGATTTGGTTCAGTGTAAAGTCAATATTAACTTTACGTATCTTGTTTTTATGCAAAACCCGTTATTTTGGGATACGGCTTAACAGTAATGCTAGCCAGTTAATATGCAAAATTTTAACTATGGTACTTTCCCATGCCACTAAAAACAAGAAACACCGTGCTTTAATAACAGCTTAAATTGGCTCGCTCTGTAGTTTCGCGATTGTTTTGTGTTAAACTTCGCCGCCGTGTGGTGGTAATTGCCGGCTTAGCTTACTCTGATTGTTATTAATAATATAACCTAGGTACTTGAATTCATGACTACTTTTTCAAATCATCAGATCGTTTTAACTGCCATTGGCGATGATCGCCCTGGTATTGTCAGTGAATTAACCCAATTAGTCAGTGACTGTCACTGTAATATTATTGATAGCCGCATTGCCATCTTAGGTAATGAATTTACCTTTATTATGTTGCTATCGGGCGATATGTCGGCAATTAGCCGTATTGAACACACCCTGCCCCTCAAAGGCATGGAGCTAGGTTTACTCACTATGATGAAGCGCACCGCCAGTCATACTCAAAGTGAATTTTGTGCCGGTTACACCCTCGAATATACAGGTATCGACACCCCTGGCACGTTAAGTAAAGTAACGCGCTTTTTTGCCGACAAACATATCAGTATATGCTCTTTAAAGTCAGATACCTATGACGAAGATGAAGACACCATAATGCGCTGTGAACTGGAATTTAACATTCCAGTAGAGGTTGACATTGACAGCTTTAAAGTCCAATTTGAAGATCTTTCACGTACTCTCAATGTCGATTATATATTTCGACGTATTCGCTAAGGAGCAAAGCATGAACACCATTAATCCATTACAAGCCGGCGATAAAGCCCCCGCTTTTAGTTTACAAAACCAAGATGGCGAAACAATCGTCCTTGCAGAGCTATTAAAAGAGCAGCAAGTATTAGTGTACTTTTATCCAAAAGCCTCAACACCCGGCTGCACAGTACAAGCTGAAAACCTACGCGATGAAAAAGCCGTATTAGCCCAACTTAACACTCGCGTCGTGGGTATCAGCCCGGATCCGGTAAAAAAATTAAAAAACTTTGAAACCAAAAAAGAATTAAACTTTGATTTACTCTCAGACGAAGACCACGCGATTGCCGAAGCATTCGGCGTCTGGGGCTACAAAAAATTTATGGGCAAAGAATACGACGGCATCCACCGTTTGAGCTTCTTAATTGGCCAAGACGGCACCATAAAGCACTTTTTCGATAAATTTAAAACCAAAGATCATCATCAAGTGGTACTGGATTATTTGACTAAAGATTAAGCCGTAAGCCGTAAAAATATACAAAAGCGTTGCCAATGTGCAACGCTTTTTTGCTTCCAGTTGATTAGATTGTTATAAAGCAGTTGCTCGAGACATAACAGTATAGGATAAAGACTTACCGTCTATTCTAAACATATCTTGTATCTCCCCACATTTTTCAAACCCTGTACTAATATACAATTTTTGTGCGGCTATATTGTTTGAAAGTACCCAAAGCTCTATAAACTCAATTAAAGGTTCAGAAGAAACCCAACTTACCATTTTATTTATTAAGTGTTTTCCGATACCTTGTTTACGAACTGAACGATCGACCCCCATACCCAGTAAAACTCTATGTTTCGTATGGTTTTCTGCATGACCTCGAATATCGATATGCCCCACAATATTTTTGTTTTCATCAAAAGCTAGCCAAAGACGTCGCCACCCTTGTTGGTATAATTCAGTTTTAATGCCATCAGAAAAACGAGACTTCATTGCTTCACTTACAGATGATTCTGCTTTAGACATCGGTTGAAAAAGATGTGTATCACCGACACCATTATCTGACAAATGATCATTTGAGTAAGTGAAAAACGTTCTTAAATCATTTTGCGTTGCTTGCCTTATTTCCATGTTACTCCACTTTCTGGCTGCTTTATAACGAGCCTGTAGAATTACTCGTTTTTAATTTATTTTTATTGATTTATCAAAATCATAGCTGAGTTCCTATTTTGATTCAATCGGTTACTTCGATTCCGCGTAAAATATAAAAACAGGACTAGCTGTTGTTTTAATTGGCATTTTGGAAGGTGTTACCGATGTTTGAGTGGCTTGTTTGAGGTTAAAAGAACTCCCCTTCTTAATGCATCGTGTTTCGCAGCTTTTCTAAATTATGAACAAGGCAATAAAGTTCCGCAGTGTGAAATGAAAGCATTCACTTTCGTTTGACCGCGTAAGGTCAATTTATTCATGCCTTTATTAACCATAATATGGCGCTTGTTACCTTAAGAAAGCAGGTTCAATGCACCCAAGTCGTTTGCCGCTCTTTTATTAAAAATTATCGTCACCCCATTGGGCCGTCTATTTTGACCTTCATTTGAATTAGCTAACGGTGGATTTAGAACACTGGATCCGCCATAGAATACGCATTTGCTATTGGCGGCAGCGGCGCTTTTTATAAAAATAGTACGCAAAAAAGTACATAGTTTAATGAAACGAAGTGTCAGTGAACGACTCGCCATAGCATGTGTATCACCAGTACCAAAAGTAGGCGCTTGGAAGCGAAGGCCCTTGTAGAAGCTCAAAAACAAAAGGAATTAACATTGCGCTAGGCAATGACTATTTAGCTTCACAAGGTTTAGTGTCATTGAGAGATATTTGGATCAATATTCATTACGGGTGATGAACCGCTCATAGCACTTCCTGTTAATAAAAAGCGCATGATGGATGGTGTGGCGGCTGGAGGTTAGAGACCTCCGGCGACCCGGTTAGGCATTGATAGCGTTACACAACACCTGAACTGTGACTTCGTATTTCTCATTACCTGGCATTACACCACTTTCTACGCCCACTTCAGTAAACCCAGATGACTTGTAAAACTCTAGTGCAGGAGTATTCCCCTTTAAAACTTCAATTGTAAACGTACGAGACGACGCTTTTGTGACAGTATTAACTAATGCTCTCCCGACACCAATGCGATACAAGGCAGGGTCTACATATAACCATGCTATCTCTTCCTCATCATATGCAATAAAGCCAGCAACAATCCCCTTGTATTCTGCTACAAACAAATCATATTCAAAAAGGTTTTCACTTTCAGCTGCAATTTCCATCGGTAAAAACGCATCTACTAGTGATGCACTACGTAACTCATCTAAACGAGCTAAATCGTGTATTTCACAAATACGGGACCAATCTTTTTCTAAATATTTACGAATTATCATATGACGAACTTCCAAAAATACCTAACGAGCCTGTAGAAATAACTCATTTTTAATTTATTTTTATTGATGGTTTAACCATAGTCCCATTAAACAGAATTTACTTACATAGATTCTAACAAACTAAGAAAAACGCGCCCTCCCTATTTTGGAAATGTTATTTTACATTTCTTTTAAACCTTTGTGTGATTATTAACATTTTTAGATTGATTTTTAGCCGCTTACAAGATAGTTTCTATTTTAGGTGCTAACTCATCGAATTAGTTAGTTTGAATAGTTTTTTACAAGGAAGTTATAGTGAAAGTTAATGTATTTTTTTTATTATTTTTTATCATTTTTTTGTCAGGTTGTGGTGGCTCGTCAGATACACCCACCAAACAAACAACAGTTGTTAATCAGGCACCAGTTGCAGTAATTACCGTAACTCAAGAGCCAATATTTGTTGTTGGGCAAGAATTTGTTTTTAGTGCCGTAGAGAGTCATGACGCCAATAAAGATAAGCTCACATATCAATGGTCATTAGTTAACAGTGATAAGCAAGCTATCAGCTTAGCTAATACCACCGCACAAAATATTACCGTGGTCTTTGCTACTGAAGGTGAATACCGGCTAACACTTGTGGTTAACGATGGTATCGTCAATAGCGTCGTTGCTTCATACGATATTAATGTTGAGCAAGCGACTGCGGCAGTGGTCGCACATGCAGGACCAGATCAAAGCGTTAAACTCGGAGCGTTAATTAAGCTCAGTGGAAGATCAAGCTATGTCTTGCAGGGCAATATTCACTATCAATGGAGCTTTGTTGATAAACCATCGAGCAGTATTGCAGTGTTAGACAAAATTAACTCGATAGAAAGTGAGTTTATAGCCGATGTTATGGGGCAATATCGCCTTAGTTTGATCGTTAGTGATGATACAGGGCAACAATCAATAGATGAAGTCGATATTGAGGTAAAGCCATATACTGAAAATAGTAGCCCTAACGCGGTGATTTCTTTTATTGCTCCGCAAGTATTAATATCACAAACACTTAATTTAAGTGCTCGTGATAGTTATGATGTTGATGGCGATCTATTAACCTATTTATGGGAGGTTATTAGTCAGCCAAGTAATTCCAGTGTGGAGCTCAATAATTATCGCACGGTCGATGCTGAGTTCTCTGCCGATACGCCAGGAGACTATGAAATTGAGTTAACTGTTGCTGATCCTACTTTAGCTTCAACAAGCACCAGTGCGATAGTCAAGGTAGTTTCGGGTAATCAAGTACCTGTTGCTAATGCAGGACCCGATAAAATCGTTAACACAGGTCAAAGTATTCCGCTGTCAGCTATTGCTAGCTATGATCCTGAGCAATCTCCTTTAGCATATCAATGGTCTTTAATTAAAAAACCTGATGATAGTGATCTGCAATTGATAACATCAAATCAACAAATAATAATGGTTGAATTAGATGTTGACGGTGAGTATGTTTTTTCTTTGGTTGTTAATGATGGTCAAGCGGACTCAACACCGAGTCAAGTTCGTATCACCGCGAAAAGTAATCAAAAACCGATCGCTAAAATAAAGGCTGCAACCTCTGCCTATTTGTACCAAACAGTAACATTAGATGGCAGTGGAAGTCAGGATCCTGAAGGAACAGATCTTAGCTATCAATGGGTATGGCTCAGCCGGGCTGGCGATAGTGAGTTGAATGATGCCGAATCGAAAACCCCGAGCTTTATCCCACTAGTAGGTGGAGAATATGTTGTGCAGTTGATCGTTAATGATGGTAGCCAAAGCTCAGACCCTGTGCAACTAGCTATTACCGCCCAAGAAAATTTACCGCCTGTTATTCATCTTGCAGGAGATAGTGAACGAGCTACTTCTTATGGTAGCGAAGTAATACTTGACGCCTCATTAAGTAAAGATCCAGAGGGAGGCGCACTAACGTATTCTTGGACTTTGAGTAAACCAAGACTTAGTAATTCAATTCTAGCGAATACCACTGAAGCGATAACCTCATTTACGCCACTAACCTTTGGTACTTATACTGCTTCGGTTAGTGTAACGGACGATGCAGGTAATACGGTTGTAAAACAGATTTTAATTGCTGTTTCTATGAATGATGTTAGCTGGCTTGGCACTGTTAGCGGTCGTTTGGTTGATTCTTTAGGGCGCGGCCTCGCTAATGTCGATCTCTTTTCAAGTGAAGCAATAACAGACAGTCTATATTTCTCTACGGATGATAATGGCTATTATCAAGCAGTAATAGGCGTAGGAGCAGAGAAGAAGTTTAGCATTATGGGTTATAGTTCTCCATTTGCATTTGCTAACGTTGTGAGAGATCAGCAAGTAACTGCCAACCACTTTATTATTGACTTAGGAACAAAAACAGCACTTATTAAGCAGAATGTCCGTATTGGTTTAGCAACTTGTGAAGGGTATAGTGGCCCTACTGAGCTTGAGCTTAAATTTAATGCATTAGATTTGTCGTTAAAGGGGGGGGAATTAGATCAGCGCGTCTATAGCTCTCAAATAATTACCATTGGCAAAACCAGTGAGTTTTCACTATTCGCACCTTTTTTATATCGTGTTGATACAGATGATTATCCTGTTATTTGGATAAAAAACACCGAAAAAGGAGATTATGATCGTAAGGAACAATGGCAATTAGATTTACGTGCTAACTCAAATGATATTGTTGAGCACACATTTGAAGTCTGTGACCAGCTCACCCCATAATGATTAAAGCTTGCTTGATAAGCCTTTATCGAATTTCAGCTTAGGCCGATTCAATTTATCTTAATAAG
>NZ_DRGM01000061.1 GCF_011050055.1 Pseudoalteromonas prydzensis
CCCGTAACATGGTGTGTAGTAAACGCATTTAAATCCCCTTGGGGACGCCACTTACTTTATTTAAGTAATGTATATAGCAGTGTGACACCGCACTCTCTATGCACGACGTTATCAAGAGTACAAACCTCTTGGGCACGCCACTTACTGTTTACAGTAGGGTAGTGTTATTAAAAACTCGCCTGAAACGAGTCTAACTATTCAGTTGTCCTAGTGACACAGAAAATGTTTCTGAAAAGATAATGCCATTCGCCTCACAGGCTCGGCTCATCTTACCCAGAAATAGCAAATCAGTGATTTGCAAACCAATTTCTGCGTCCCCATCGTCTAGAGGCCTAGGACACCGCCCTTTCACGGCGGTAACAGGGGTTCGAATCCCCTTGGGGACGCCATTACTTTATTTAAGTAATGTATATAGCAGTGTGACAGCGCACTCTCTATGCACGACGTTAACAAGAGTACAAATCTCTTGAAAATCCATTATCTTAAAAAATAAGTAAGATATAAAAGTCAGTGTAAAGCTTTATACTCCAGTTAGCCTATTCAAAAATTTCCTTCATCTTGCTATACCTGTTTACAGTAAAATTTACACAATGCTAAGGTAGCTAAAAGATTAGCAATCTAAAGTAATTATTTTTATTAATGAACACCTCACTTAATTTGAACCTTTTGTAACATTTATACAGATTGCTTCACTTCAATAGTTAACTGCTATATTCTATCTTGTAATTTATCTAGTTTATGGATCGTTACCAATTGCTACCATTCGGACATGCCATAGCAATTTCAGTAATTGGTATAATTATTAGGGAAAATATTATGTTAGCTAAAAAGTTTATATTTTTTACTGCCTTACTATTATTGATAAGTTGTTCAGAAAATAATACCGGTATCGCGTTAGGATCTTTAGAGCGTGAGCGTGTTATCCATCCTGCGACTACAAATAACATTTTAATTGAACTTCCTGTAGCAGCAGGGGATCCGGTTAAAAAAGGCCAAGTCGTTGCTCAGTTTGATGATCAGCTACAACAGGCAATGGTTGCAAAAGTAAAAGCGCAATTTATGCAGGCGCAAGCTAACCTTGAAAAAGTGCTCAATGGTGCGCGTGCAGAAGAGGTGGCCGCAGCCAATGCTGCTGTTGCTGCTGCAAAAGCAACATCACTACAAAGCGAGGCTAATTTTGAACGAACTCAGCGACTTGTAAAAGACAGACTCGCTAGCCAAGACACATTAGACCGTGCAACCGCGAGTCGTGACGAAAACCTAGCTAAGTTAGAAAGTGCGCAACAACAGTTAAATGAACTTACCAGCGGTTCTCGTATCGAAGATATTCATATTGCTAAAGCACAATTACAAGCAGCCGACGCTGAACTAACAATACAACAAAAACACTTAAACGATTTAACCATAACTGCTACTCGAGATGGCATACTCGATAATTTACCATGGCATGTAGGTGAACGCGTTACACAAAATAGCCCAGTGGCAATTGTGTTAGCCGCAGGGGCACCTCATGCAAGGGTATACATTCCTGAGCCCTATCGTGCAAAACTATCTCGGGGTATGCAATTAATGGTTAAAGTAGATGGTATAAGTACTGCTTATTCCGGTACTTTAACTTGGATTGCCAATGATCCCGCTTTTACTCCGTACTATGCACTAAACCAAGAAGAACGTGCACGATTAATGTATTTAGCCGAAGTCACCTTACCAAAATCGGCAGAAAATTTACCAAGTGGTGTTCCTGCACAAGTGATCATGCCATGAGTGAATTTGTTATAAATGCCAGTAAACTTGAAAAGCAATTTGGTGATTTAAAAGCAATTAATCAGCTCGATTTAGCAGTAGAAAAAGGGCAAATATACGGCTTTTTGGGGCCTAATGGGTGTGGTAAGACGACTGCTATCCGTATGTTAACAGGATTATTAAAACCCACTTCGGGAACTGTTGAAGTATTGGGATTATCGTTACCTACACAGGCTAATTTATTACGGGAGCGCCTTGGCTATATGACTCAAAAGTTTTCTTTATATGCAGATTTAACTGTCTATGAAAACTTGAAGTTTATAGCGGCACTTTTTCCTTTATCTAAAGCTGAGAAACGCAACCGGATCGACGAATTATTGCATACTTATGGACTGGACGAGCGTGCTTCTCAATTAGCTGGCAGTATGAGTGGCGGACAACGGCAACGTTTGTCATTGGCTGCGGCGGTAATGAACAAACCAGATATTTTATTTTTAGATGAACCGACATCGGCTGTGGATCCGCAAAACCGTCGCGATTTCTGGGAAACTTTGTTTGATTTAAGTAATGCCGGCACGACAATATTAGTCACTACCCATTATATGGATGAAGCAGAGCGTTGCCATCGTCTTGCAATTTTAGAAGCTGGCGTAAAAAGAGCAGACGGTACACCAAAGCAATTAATGACAGAGATGCATGCGCACGTTGTTGAAATTGCAGGGGCACAAACACGAGCTTTAAAACAACAATTAGCCACGGTGAGTGAAGTTATTTCTGCAACTCAACTTGGGGCACAATTAAGAGTGTTGGTAAGCAAACAGGTAAGCGATCCACTCGATTTTATAAAAGCCACTTCCTTTGCTGAAAAAGATTGGCAACTAAGTTTAGTGCGTCCTAGTTTAGAAGACGTTTTTGTTACGTGTACAGGGCAGGGGCGACAATGAATATCATTACTTCATTCGCGCGTATCAAAGCTATTTTTGCGAAAGAGTTATTGCAATTAAGACGTGATAAAATGACCTTTGGAATGGTGGTAATGATCCCGCTTATTCAACTTATTTTGTTCGGTTATGCTATCAACACCAATGTTAAAGATATTCCCGTCGGCGTTGTCGATCAGAGCCAAACAACGTTAAGCCGCGTATTAGTACAAACAGTGGCGGCGACTAATGTGGTTAAGTTTACCCATCAGTTTAAGTCGCTAGAAGCTGCACAAGCAGCGATTGCCAGCACTAAGGTTAGGGCGGTGCTATTTATTCCCCACGACGTTGATAATCGGCTTGTGCAACACCCAAGCGTGGGTTTTGGTTTACCTGATGGCAGTAACGAAAGTGTCGTAAGACCGATCGCACAGTGGTTAATTGATGGCTCTGATACGATGGTAGCTTCGAGCATTAAAGCCTTACGAACTATGCCATTGAGTGAGCTACTCGATAAACCTGCAAATAGAAGTTACGCTACTTTTGAGACGACTCTTTTTTATAATCCTGAGCAGCGCACCGCAGTTAATATTGTGCCTGGTCTTGTTGCCGTTATTTTAACTATGACCATGATCATGTTTACCTCTGCCGCCATTGTTAAAGAGCAAGAGCGAGGTAATATGGAGCTATTGATCACCTTACCACTTAGCTCGTTAGAATTAATGATAGGCAAAGTGATCCCTTATGTGTTTATTGGCTTTGTGCAGCTTTTTATTATTTTAGGTATGGGCCATTTATTATTTAATATTCCTTTTGGTGGCAGCTTACTAGCACTGGCAGGCGCGACATTGCTATTTATTTGTGCAAGTTTAGTACTTGGTTTAGTGTTATCTACCATCGCCAAAAATCAGTTACAAGCAATGCAAATGACCATTTTTATATTGCTACCGTCTATTTTACTTTCTGGTTTTATGTTTCCTTATGAAGGTATGCCAATCGTTGCGCAGTGGCTAGCTGAATGCTTACCTGCTACACATTATCTGAGACTGATCCGCGGGATTGTGCTGCGAGATGTTGAATTTTTAGCCATGAGTCGAGATCTAATATGGTTAGCTAGTTTTATGTTGATTGGGTTAGCGGTTGCTGCGTTCCGCTTTAAAAAGACATTGGATTAAGGTATGGATCAAAAAGCATTTCAGCAGCCGAAGCTGCTGAAATGTAACCTGTTTAAAAGTCGTTATTATCTTTTTTCTGTATCAGTTCAATGGCGTAGCCATCAGGATCTTTTACAAAAGCAATTTCAGTGGTGCCACCTTTTACAGGGCCTGGCTCTCGACTGACATTACCGCCAGCTGCTTTGATATCAGCACAGGCTTTGTAAATATCATCAAACTCAATAGCAATATGGCCATAGGCATTGCCTAAATCGTAGCTGTCGGTATCCCAGTTATAAGTCAGCTCTAGTACTGTCGTGTCTTTTTCATCACCGTAACCAACAAAGGCTAGGGTATAACGATATTCTTCGTTGTCTGCACGGCGTAACTCTTTCATGCCGAGTATTTGAGTGTAAAACTCAATTGATTTATCTAGATCAGCAACCCGTAACATGGTGTGTAGTAAACGCATTTAAATCCCCTTGCTTTTAAATTCACATAAATTTTTGATAACGCAGCTACGCTGTAACTATTACTGCGTTGTTAAAATATCAATAATCCGATTATAAATTATTTCTGTGAACATCACAGTATCATTGCCATTAGTATTTATAAGACTGTATTAAAGGATATATTTACTTGTTAACCTTGCCTTTAAGAACATAGATCTCACCATCGAAACTTCCTTGAATCGTCAATCCTTGTCCCGCCAATTCTTTCAGATATTCAATATGTTCTTCCGTGATATGTTGGCCCGGCACTAACAGGGGAATGCCTGGTGGATAGGGCGTGACTAAACCGGCACAAATGCGGTTGTTGCTTTTGCCGATAGGCACAGATTCGCGTTCGCCATAAAAAGCATCGCTTGGAATACAAGCAAGGTCGATAGCGGGCAAATTCTCCGGCAAGCGAGAACGCCGCGTCGATTTTGACAATTTCACTTTACCGCTGTCGAGTTTTTTGAGCGCATTGTAAAGACGAATTATTTTTGAGCGCGTGCCGCCAAGAGTTAGTAACACCAAGATGGTGCTGTGAGTGTACTTCTCTATTTCTAGGCCAATTTCATCCAGCAGGTATTTATGAATATCCTTTAATGAATAAGGTAATTCGCTAATGTCGATGAGAATTTTTAGCGGATCGTGACCCATATTATCACCACTAAAGTGCGGAAATATTTCCATAAAGTCTTGCTTTCCTAGCACTTTAATTTGCTTGAGCGAGGCCATCTGTTGTTTAAATTCTTCCACATGGTTCAACAGGGCATTAAGCAACTTATAGCCTTCCATCTCCAATTGTTTTTGGCACACGTCAAGCGACGCGATAAGCTGATACTTTGGTGATGTGCTGGCGTAAATACTGTAAATCTCGCGAAAGAAATCGGCATCGAAATCTGGATCGTTCACATGAATATAAGACGCCTGAGAAAACGCTGATACCACTTTATGCGCTGAATGGGTGACATAGTCAGCGCCAGCATGAATAGCGGAATAATAGCGTAGGCTGGGGTGAAAAAGGGAGTAAGCAAACCAGGCTTCGTCGATAAACACTTTAATACCATGTTGATGAGCAAACTCGACCACTTGTTTCAGATCGCTAAGTAGGCCATCGTAAGTACAACCGGTGAGCACCAGTAATTTAGCATCGGTATTTTGTTCAATTGCCTGCTTGATGTCGGCCAACGACGGCGGTGCGAAGATGCCATATTTTGGATTTAAAATACTCGACAAATAAATAGGGAAACTGGCTGATTGCAAGATGCCATAGTGCACAGACTTATGACAATTGCGGTCGATGATGACTTTATCGCCCTTGCGCAGTAGTGTCTGCAAGATGATTTTATTTGAGGTGGACGACCCGTTGGTGACGAAGTAAGTATGCTTAACCTCAAACGTCGCCGCTGCTGACTCTTGCGCACGGCCAATGGTATTGGTGCTGTCTGACAATGAACCTAACGAATCGACTGAAACCGACAGATCACCAACGAATACATTGCGGCCATAAAACTGATAAAAATCTTTGATATAAGGGGAGTTTCTAAAGCTAGAACCACCGCTGTGTCCTGGTGTATGCCAAGAATCGTTTGCTTCGCCAACATAACGGCGATACGCGGTCCAGAATGGGGTTTCTGATCGGTCATCGAAGTCGTTGATCATATAACCTAAAATTGCTTCTGGATCAGAAATCACTTCATCTTTAAAGAAGAACGACTCAATCTCCTCCGACTCGTTGACTATCTCCAATCCTTTCGTGTCGTCGCCGATGACATAAACCGGCAACTCGAGACGGATCCCCTTTAACTGCTCAATAAAGCGACTATAGGTTCGTTCGCCCTTGTTGTGTACATCCCAACTGAGTACTACGGCTTGAATATCACCATCAGCCTCTACACATGCCAACGCTTGCTTCAGCTCGAGACATTCAATAATATCGATATGAACATCACTTCGCTCAAAATTAGGGATCGTTTTCGACAGATTCGTTGAAAGCTCTTGCAAGGTGATTGGGTCTTGCTCAATTAACAAGATGCGAAGTAAAGGTAACATAGGAATTCCCGCAATAAAATTTCATAATGCTCAACAGCATAACTAAAGGATTGAGACTTGTGAAATTAATACTCTGAAAATGTTCTAATAATTTTGCAATATTAGTTAGTACTGTACATCAGCTTAAATTTGGATAGCTTGTTTTTTAATCGTCGCATTTTAATTGATCTAACAATCTGCTAGTTTCGACTAAGCAATGCGTTTTATTTAACGCCAGCTAGTTGAGCTTCACTGATCAAAAATGAATGCTCTAGTGAAGTAAAAAAGGGGGCGAAATGAGAGTGGTTCATGCTTTAGTGTGTATATTTCTACTTGGGTGTTTTACCAGTTTACCTATAGTGGCGGGCGAAGGAAACGTGTCGGGAACATTGCTTGTTGTAAATAAAAAGGCTGATACGGTTGATTTCATCGACCTTAAAAGCCGAAAAATCAAATTAACCCTTGCAACAGGTAAAGGCCCTCATGAACTCGCTATGAGCGCTGACGGGCAGGTAGCTGTCGTGACTAATTATGTTGCTGGTAATAGTTTAACGGTGTTTGATGTTCGACAAGCAAAACAGGTTCGGACGGTTGATTTGTCTAGTTACCCAAGCCCGCATGGTGTGTTGTTTTTAAAAGATCAGCGAACAGTTGCAGTGTCTTCCGAGGGCTCGGATAGTGTAGTTATAGTCGATATTGAATCAGGCCAGATTGATAAAGTAATAGCTACAAAACAAAAAGGCTCTCATATGGTTGCATTACCAGCTTCAAGTGAGCGAGTGTATACCACAAATATGAGATCTAATACGGTGTCTGAATTGGATGTTAAATCAGGTGCTTTACTGCGGAAAATTTCTACGCCAAAGGTGCCAGAGGCAATCACGGTAAATAAAAACGGCTCAGAGCTCTGGATAGGGAGCAATGATGACGGTTTACTCACTGTTTATGATTTAGAGCAGGCTAGAATTATTAAGCAATGGCAAGGGTTTAACTTTCCTTATAGAGTGTTACTCACACGCGATGAGCAGTTTGCCGTGGTCCCTGACTATAAAAATAATACCCTCGATGTTATCGATGCCAAAAATAAAGCGAAATTGCATAAAATAGAGTTTTCCCAAGGTACAGGACCTAAAGGTGTTTTTTTTCACCCAGATGATCGCACGTTATTTATGTCCGCTTACGGGAAAAATAAGGTCATTGTTATTGATATATTGTCGGGTAAAACCTTATTTGAACTAGCCACTAGTGATGGACCAGATGGCATAGGCTACTCACCTGTGGTACTACCTTAAACTATCAGAGTGATACTTAGTCAACTCGCTTTGCGTGATATCATGTTGTTGAAATTCCCCCTAAATTAAAAATTTTGCGGGGAAATTCAAATTAACTTTCAGTCTTATCTTTAAACTCTTTAGGGATTTCCTTTTCGAGTTTTTGCTCAACTGCAACTACATTCTTACCCATGGCGAATTTAGTACGGTTTGAAGCGCGGAAAATATGCGTATCTACGGTACGGCGATTGTAGGCTGGCTTAAATCTAAGGAAAGTAGATGCAATTTGCTTTCAAAATATTGGTAGTTGCAACTCTAAACATCAAAGATCGTATGCTTGCATTAGGCTTCATTGTAGCTTTTAGTTACAAAGTTAATCTGGTAACTCATATTACCTTGTGTTGTAGTTGCTATTAACTACAACACAAGATAAAGAATTATGTGTGAAAGAAGATATTGATGAATTAAAAAGTGAACTCCAAGCAAAACTTTTATTCTGGAATAATCTAAAAAGTAAAAAAATTAAAGTCATATTTATATTAATAATTTTCGGCTTGATTGGATTAAAGGTTTTTACCACTATGTTAACTTTCGATTGGCTTACAGGGTTAATATGACCATTACTTTTCGTCCACTTAACCAGCGTGATATTAATTATTCAAAAGTTATTGAACTTTTTTTTGATGCTTTTCCTAACGTTCAACGACTACCAACATGGGTTGTTAAATATAGGATGAGGAATGGAAAAAATGGCTTTGATGTTATTTATGATCATAATAAATGGGTTGGTTTTCTCTATACTAAAGAATATAAAAACATTGTCTCCGTAAAGTTTTTTGCGATATCTGAATCGCTCCGTTCAACAGGTTACGGAAGCAAAGTAATGGATGCTATGAACGAAAAGTATTCGGACAAAAGAATTGTTCTAACTATTGAAGAGCTTGATGAAAAGAAAGAAAACTATCAACAAAGAGTCAAGCGCAAAGCGTTCTATGAAAAAAATGGGTTCAGTTCTACCGGTTTTATTCTCAGAGAGCCTGCTGAGCGGCAAGAAATGCTTATACGTGGGGGAACTATCTCTCAAGAAGAAATAGAAGCTATGTACAAGCATTTTTTAGGCAATTTATTGTTTTCTTTACTTAAAATCGAAGTATTAAAAATTGAATAGGAATACCGTCATTTGAATGTAATTGATTAGTCATTAGCAGTTAAATAATGCATACAAACAACTAAGATAAAAACTTAAAGTTTACTTATTGGCTCAAAAAAGAATAAACATTATTCTGTCTTATCTTTAAACTCACACAAGTCTTCAATAATACAGCTGCCACACTTAGGTTTACGTGCTACGCAGGTGTAACGTCCGTGCAGTATTAGCCAATGATGCACGTCTACTTTAAATTCTTTTGGGATCACTTTTTCAAGCTTTTGTTCAACGGCGACAACATCTTTACCCATAGCCAGCTTAGTACGGTTAGAAACACGGAAAATATGCGTGTCTACGGCGATTGTCGGCCAGCCGAAGGCGGTATTGAGGACTACGTTAGCGGTTTTACGGCCAACGCCGGGTAGGGCTTCTAGGGCTTCGCGATTCTCAGGCACTATGCTGTTGTGTTGATTAACCAGAATCTCGCACATTTTATAAACGTTGGCAGCTTTGGAATTAAACAAACCGATGGTTTTAATATAATCGCGCAGTGTATCGTGGCCTAAATCTAAAATGGCTTGTGGCGTATTGGCAACCGGAAAGAGCTTACGCGTGGCTTTATTGACGCCAACGTCTGTTGCTTGCGCTGATAGCGTTACCGCAACAAGTAGCTCAAACGGGCTTGAATATTCAAGCTCGGTTTCTGGATGTGGATTTTGCTCGCGCAGGCGAGTGAGTATTTGGTGACGTTTTTCTTTATTCATGCAACTTAAACGCACAGTAGCTACTGTGCGCTTCCCCTTAAGTTAAACTGGTGACCCTTGCTCGCGGGCCTTTTTCGGCCACAGGTGGTGCTACTTGCTTGGCTTTTATTTGTGCGTCAATGACATTTTTAGCTGCAATCAGTAAGCCTAAACCTAAAAATGCACCGGGTGGTAAAATAGCCAGTAAAAATTGATTATCAAAACTAAATACTTCAATGCGTAACACGGATGCCCATGGGCCAAGTAATAAATCAGCGCCATCAAATAAGGTGCCTTGACCGATCAGCTCACGCATTGCGCCAAGCACAACAAGCACTACCATAAAGCCAGAGCCCATCATTAAACCGTCAAACGCTGATAAATGAATCGGGTTTTTAGACGCATAGGCTTCAGCGCGGCCAATAATGGCGCAATTCGTTACAATTAAGGGAATAAATATTCCCAGCGATTGATATAAGCCAAACGTATAGGCATTCATTAATAGCTGCACTATGGTTACAAAGCCTGCGATAAACATTACAAATACGGGGATCCGGATGTCTTTTGGCACCCAGTTACGCACTGCAGAAATTGTGATGTTCGAGCCAACTAATACCAGTAGAGTGGCTAAACCTAGGCCCATCGCATTGGTTATCGTCGATGTGACGGCCAGCAGCGGGCACAAACCGAGCAATTGTACGAGGGCAGGGTTATTCTTCCACATTCCTTCGTTAAACAGTTCTTTTAATTGGCTCATGGCTCACCTACTTGGCATACGTTATCGGCACTAAATACCGCATCGAAATTATTTTTTGAGAATAACACAGCGTGTTTCACTGAGCCAACCACAGCACGGGGTGTGATCGTCGCCCCTGTGAACTGATCAAAACTGCCACCATCTTTTTTTACTGCCCAACGATCATCATTTTCACTAAGTAGTGTTTGACCTTTAAATGAAGTGATCCAAAGGGATTTTTTTATTTCTACTTTATCACCAAGCCCTGGGGTTTCTTCATGCTTTGTAACACGTACACCAGCAACCTCACCATTAGCAAACACCGCAGTTAATAACTCGATATCACCACTGTAACCTTTGGGCGTTACGTGGCGCATCACTAAAGCAATAGGCTGGCCATCTTTACGGGCACGGTATATTGTTTGTGGATGATCGCCTAATAGCGGATCATCGATGATGGCGCAATCTTGATAAAGAGTATTATCGTAAAAATCAGCAGCGAGCACATCTTGCAATTGTAATGAAAGTTGTTTGCGCTCTTGCTCGGCAATATTATCTGCGGTGAGGCTATGAATAACTCCCACAGCGCCGGTAGTGAGCAGGGCAAATAGGGCTAAAATACTGCCATTTTTTGTCATTGATGAAATGATCATTTATTCACCCCATGGCCATAGGTACGTGGTTGAGTGTAATAGTCTATCAGTGGCACGGCCATATTCAGTAGTAACACTGCAAAGGCCATCGCATCGGGGTAGCCACCAAAAGTACGGATCAAATAAACTAATAAACCAATTAGCGCGCCGTAAATTAACCGGCCGCGATTAGTGGTGGCTGCCGAAACTGGATCGGTGGCAATAAAAAATGCCCCCAACATAGTCGCGCCGCTGAATAAGTGAAACACCACACCAGGCTCAGTACCCGGTGCTGCGATATAACCAATTGCGCTGCACACAGCAATTGATGCAAGTACCCCAACTGGGATATGCCAATTGATGACTTTTGCTTTGAGCAGGTATAAACCACCGAGCAAAAAGCCAAGATTTATCCAGCCCCAACCTTGGCCTAGCCAACTATTAAAAATAGCAGCTTGCATACTCTCTGTTACGGTTAAGCCATGTGCGATATCAGTCTTAATGGTATCCAGTGGCGTGGCCATTGTTACGCCATCAACCCCGACTCGCAGTTGATCAACACTAAAGCCACCGCTTGTAAAGCCGTTGAAAACCACGCTCAGTTGCTGACTAAAGCTAATAGGATTTGCGAGTAAGTCACTGACTGGCATCCAAGTGGTCATTTGTACAGGGAATGAAATTAGCAGTAATACATACGCTGCCATGGCGGGGTTAAATAAGTTAAAGCCAAGCCCACCATAGAGCTGTTTCACAATGACAATGGCAAAAAAGCTACCGATCACAATAACCCACCACGGTGCCAACGGTGGAATACTCAGTGCTAATAACACTGCGGTAAGCCATGCACTGCCATCACTCAATGCAGGCCATACAGGGCGCTTTCTAATAAGCATGATAATAGCTTCACTAATACTGGCTGTGAGCAACGCTAAAACAAGCTGAATTATTACGCCAGTACCAAAAAAATACAGTTGCGCGATAAGTCCAGGAATACAGGCTAAGATCACTGTTTGCATCAACCTGCTCAGTGATTTATGGCTGTGGCTATGCGGCGAGCTGGCCATCGTTAGCTTCATTACTTATCACTTCCTTCTTGTTGTAGTTTCTTCGCTTTTGCTCGGGCGATAGCAGCAGCGACTGCGGCCTTTTTCTTGTCTTGTGTAGTTTGTTCTGGTTTATCTTCAGCGATTTTAGCTTCGTTTACAGCAGTAGCTGCCGCCTCACTTTCAGAATTGTCGTTTTCTACGTTTGCTGCTTGTTCAGCCTGTGCTGCCTTTTTTGCTTTCGCACGGGCGATAGCAGCAGCGACTGCGGCTTTTTTCTTGTCTTGTGCCGTAGTTTGTTCTGGTTTATCTTCAGTGATTTTAGCTTCGCTTCTAGCAGTAGCTGCCGCCTCACTTTCAGAATGGTCGTTTTCTACGTTTGCTGCTTGTGCAGCCTTTTTCGCTTTCGCACGGGCAATAGCGGCAGCGACTGCGGCTTTTTTATCATCGGCCGGTGAGGTTGTAGCTGTTTCGCTTTCAACCTTATCAGTTTCTAGTGTATCCATTTGTTGTGCTTGCGCTGCCTTTTTCGCTTTCGCACGGGCAATGGCAGCAGCGACAGCGGCTTTTTTATCGTCAGCTGGCGTGGTCGATGCTGTTTCACTTTCAGTATCGTCGTTTTCTACGCTTGCTGCTTGTTCAGTCTGTGCTGCCTTTTTCGCTTTTGCACGGGCAATAGCGGCAGCGACGGCGGCTTTTTTATCATCGGCAGGTGCTGCGCTAGTGTTACCATCGTCACCTTCTGATGCCGCCGCTTTTTTCGCTTTAGCGCGGGCAATCGCAGCGGCTACCGCTGACTTTTTATCATCCGGATCAGCTGGCGTATCGCTTGTGGCTTTTTGCTCTTTGTATTTGCGGGCTTGCTCTTTGCGCGCTGCACGCTCTAGTGCAACGTCACTGTTATCTGGTTCAAGCGTTGTATCTTGATTTTGCTTTTTAGCTTTGGCGCGTGCAATTGCAGCAGCGACGGCTGATTTGTCGTCATCTTTTGCGGGTTTGTTTTTAACGCGGGCGAGAGCATCGGCAATTTTTTGTTTTTCGTCAGCTGATTTTTCAGTCGCTGGTTTGCGCTTATGACGGTTTTGTCGTGCTTCTTGCTCACGTTCAAGACGTTGCTTGCGCAGTTCAAAACGCTCTTTGGCACGCTCAGCTTTAACTTGCTCAGCTTGTTGTTCTTTTATTTCAACTTTGGCTACACGGTAGTATTGCACCAATGGAATTTCACTTGGGCATACATACGCGCAAGCACCGCACTCTATGCAATCAAATAGGTTATGCTCTTTCAGCTTGTCGTATTCTTTTGACTTAGCAAACCACTGTAATTGTTGAGGTAATAACGAAGCAGGGCAGGCATCTGCACAGGCACTACAGCGGATACAGGCTTTTTCAGGGCCCGGCTCTGCCAGCTCATCATGATCTGGCGCTAAAATACAGTTAGTGGTTTTTACTACACCAATACGTACGGTTGGCAAAGTAAAGCCCATCATTGGGCCGCCCATCACCACACGCTGTTGTGGTACTGGTGAAAATCCTTGGCAGTCAAGCAAGTGTTTTATCTCAGTGCCTAACAAGGCCCACACATTACCTGGCTTATGAATTGTATTACCAGTGACAGTAATAACTCGTTCAATCAGTGGCTTACCTTCATAAACTGCTTGATTAACCGCAAATAAAGTACCGACATTTTGCACTAATACACCAATATCGGCGGGTATGCCGCCGCTGGGTACTTCTTTATTGGTGAGTAACTTAATTAATTGTTTCTCACCACCAGAGGGGTAAATAGTCGGAACTGTTTGAATGATTACTTTGTCATTATGCGCAGCTGCGGCCTGCATGGCTGCAATGGCTTCAGGCTTATTGTCTTCAATGCCAACTATAGTGAGTGTTGGTGTAAGTAACTGCTGCATGATCTCGATGCCAGCGATAATTCCCTCAGCGTGCTCACGCATAAGCATATCGTCAGCAGTAATATAGGGCTCACATTCCACAGCGTTAACAATAAAATACTCGATCGCTTTGCGGCTATTAGCTTTGATATAAGTCGGAAATCCTGCTCCACCCATGCCGGCAATACCGCGATCATGAATAATATCGATAAGTTGATCGTGAGAAAGTAAGCTTGGTGTTGTCACCGGTGCTAATGCGCACCAGCTGTCTTGGCCATCGGGCTCAATAATGACACTTAACTCAGGCAATGCTGATGGATGTGCCGAAGGCATTTGGCAAATATCGGTAATTACACCAGACGTTGGTGCGTGGATAGGCACGGACCAATTCGCAACGGGCTTAGTGAGAGCTTGACCTTTTAGTACCTGTTGACCTTTTTCGACAAGCAATTTGCCATTAGCACCAATGTGCTGTTTTAAAGGGACAACTAGCTTGTCGGGTAAAGGCAAGCGGGTAATTGCTTGGTTTGTGGAAATGGCTTTTTGTCCCGGCGGATGAATACCACCTGAAAATGGCCACACTTTACCTTGTTTTATTTGTGCGATTAGCTTTTCCATGTGTGGCCCTTAATCAATTTGTGTAACTGGGATTGCATCAAGTTGCCATTTCCACGTTTGTTTAGTGGTTTTAACAGGCAGCATGTCAATGCAGTCAACAGGACAAGGTTCAACACATAGATCACACCCTGTGCATTCATCAATCAACACAGTATGCATTTGGCGCGTGGCACCAACAATAGCATCAACAGGGCAGGCTTGAATGCATTTCGTACAACCAATACATTCATCTTCACGAATATAGGCAACGGTTTTGATTGGCTCAGCTTGCTCACCACCGGCAAGGGGCTTGGCATCAACCCCCATTAAATCAGCTAATTTTTTTACAGTCGCATCGCCACCAGGAGGGCATTTATTAATTTCGTCGCCATTGGCAATCGCTTCAGCATAAGGACGACAACCTGGGTAGCCGCACTGGCCACATTGTGTTTGCGGTAAAATAGTATCGATTTGTTCGACGATAGGATTACTTTGCACACGAAAACGTACCGCGGCAAATCCTAAGATCAAACCAAAAATAAGTGCCAGTGAACCCAGCGCAATCAAGGCATAAAACAAGGTCATGTTAAAACTTCACTAATCCTGTAAAGCCCATAAAGGCCATCGACATTAAGCCTGCGGTGATCATCGCAATCGATGCGCCTTTAAAGGGGGTAGGTACGTCTGCAGCGTTTAAGCGTTCACGAAGCGCTGCAAATAAAACCAGTACCATAGAAAAACCAACGGCAGCGCCAAAGCCATATACCGCTGATTGTAAAAACGTATGATCTTCTTTGATATTTAATAGTGCAACACCTAACACCGCACAGTTGGTGGTGATCAAAGGTAAAAAGATACCAAGCAAGCGATACAGCGTTGGGCTGGTTTTTCTGACCACCATTTCGGTGAACTGAACCACCACCGCAATCACTAAAATAAAGCTCAAGGTACGTAAATAGGTGATATCAAGTGGGATCAAAATATATTGATTAACCAGATAGCTTGTCACAGAGGCTAGCGTTAACACAAAAGTGGTCGCAAGAGACATGCCTATTGCGGTATCTAGTTTGCCAGATACACCCATAAACGGGCATAAACCTAAAAATTGTACTAACACAAAGTTATTAACCAGTACCGTGCCGATCAACAGCAAGACATATTCTGTCATGTTCGCCTCAAGCTATAATAAACGCCGACATTATCCTTTTTTATTGGCGGTTTAACAACACGTAGTAGGCAAATAAACCGCTCATTTAGTAATGATAGTGAATTGCATTTAGAATTTTATAGCATGATAAATAAACATTAACTGTTCATTAACCTAGTTACGGCTGGCAAAGCAGCTCAGGGGAGGGGGAATAAACCAATAGAAAACTAAAGAGGTGCATAAAGCACCTTTTAGATTAATTAAATGTCTTTTGGCTTTTCGATGTAATAACCTTGCACACCATCAAGGCATAAAGTCTCGATAATATGTTTTTCTTCTTGGCTTTCAACGCCTTCAGCAAAAACACTAACGCCAATTCGGTGTGCTAAATCCACCATTAAACGCATAAAGTATTGGTTATTCTTATCTTCTTCAAGGCCACGAGTATAACTTGCATCCATTTTGATAAAGTCTGGCTTTAAATCACGGAAAAACTTAAACGAGGTTAAACCCACACCAAAGCGCTCTACTGTGATCCGCGCACCAACACGGTGGATCATATCTATAAAGCGTTTACTGGCTTTAATATTTTGCTGTAAGCCAAATTCACTCACTTCGAATACTAATTTTGAAGCAATATTAGTGTCTTTTAATAAGCGGCGTTCTAACCAAATTACAAACTGATCATTATGCGCGCTTGAAGCGGTCACATTCAAACCAAAGAATTTTTCAGAGAAATTACGGCTTTTAATTTTTTCTAGGGATGAATTAATGATCAAACGATCAATTTCCATCGCCATATCAAGTTTTTCGGCCATGGCTAAAAACGAAGCCGTAGGCAACACTTGATTTTCAGCGGTTTTAAAACGCACTTGAATTTCAGCGTAAGCTTTAATGCTTTTACCAATCGGCATAATATTTTGCATTACTAAATGCACGCGTTCAGATTCAATGACTTCATTGATCACTTTACGCCAGTTTTGGTTGCCAAATCCAGCACTGACATTATTAACTAAATCTGTTTCACGTTGTACATGCCATGCATTCGCTTGTTTTGATTGCGCCATACTCATCGCATTGTCCACAACTGAAAGTAGCTCACCCAATGGCTTGCCTTTTTCGTAGCCAACAATACCTGTGTTTGCCACTGAGCTTAATTCTTGAGTTTGTTGATATTGAGTAAAGCGAGATTGTAAGTTATCACCAAAACGTTCAGATTCTTTTAGCGGTGTGTTTGGTAGCACAACGGCAAAATCTGAGCTGTTTAAACGAAAAACCTTGCTGTCAGTGTAAGTGCCACTGATATGCTTAATGATGTCCGCGACTGCTTTGACATATTCATCGCCTTTTTGATAGCCGCGGGTTTGGTTGATTGCTTGTAACTCACTACAACGCACCATAGCCAGTGAACCAAAGGTACTTTTTTCGCTGCTCTCAATATGTTTTTCATAATACTCAACAAACATATTACGGTTACCAAGCTCAGTCACCACATCTTTATAGGCTTCTTGCTTGATAGAATGTGCGGCATTTTGAATATCATCATGTTTACTTTGTAAAAAATGCGATAAACGGTTAAAGCTTGGTATTAAATCAACCCCCAACTGTTTTATTTTGCTGCTGTTAATTGCAGTTTCAAGGCCGCTATTGACTTGATTTTGATTGATATACACATCAATAACTTCGGCCACCGTCATGCTGATATTGCGATTTAATTTTTTAAACATGGTTTTCATGAAAATAATCGGAATAATGGCCATTAAGCCTGATACTAAAATAACAACAAATAGCCCTTGTTGTAGTAACAAGCCCAGATTGTTGGCATTTATCATGAATTCAACTTTAATATCCGATGCTTGATTAACTGCAAATTGTGGGCGAATAGAATTAAAACTTGTTGCTACTAATTGGGCAATAGTGGGTAAAGGAGTAGGGGATTGAATATTAATTACTTCTTTGCCTTGCTGATCACGCAGAATAAATGAGGAAAAAGTATTGCCATCAGCAAGCACTTGCTGAAGTTTCTCAGGGGCTATATCGGCAATCGAATGTTTATTTATATAGTTACTAACCACTAATTGCGCTTTATGTTGTGCATTACTTGCTGCATTGTCAAACGCTGATGCAACAAAGTAACCACCAATACTCGCAAACAATAGCCAAGATATTAATTGAATAAATATGAGTTTTTTAAAACCAGCCATGTCTTATTCTTTTAGTAGATCAAAGGGAAAGGAATCATATCCTTGATTAATCAAAATATTTTATACATGTAAATTGTATAGTAAGAGTAAACGTTTTGATTTTAGTAGAGTAGAGGAATTATTTGGGAAAGTCTAATGGATTATTTAAGTTGGCTCCCCCTCCCCGACTCGAACGGGGGACCTGCGGATTAACAGTCCGTCGCTCTAACCAACTGAGCTAAGGGGGAAGCGTATGTGCCTTTCAACGGGGCGAAATATTAATGACCGCGCTGCAA
>NZ_DRGM01000062.1 GCF_011050055.1 Pseudoalteromonas prydzensis
AGTAAAGTCATCATCAACTTTTGCTCTTAGCCTACGAATGGCAACATCAATCACATTGGTGTCGCTATCAAAATTCATATCCCATACTTGAGAAGCAATTAACGAACGTGGCAGTACTTCACCTTCGCGCCGTAACAATAGTTCAAGTAAGCTAAACTCTTTATTACTCAATAAAATACGCTTGCCTGCACGTTGTATTTTTCGCTTTGGAATATCCATTTCTAAATCAGCAACTATCAGTATATCGTCAACTGTTTGTACTACACCACGGCGAATAAGAGTGCGTACTCTTGCTAAAACTTCAGCAAAAGCAAAAGGCTTTATTAAATAGTCATCAGCACCAAGTTCGAGCCCCTTTACTCTATCGTCTATGCTATCGCGAGCAGATAAAAATAGTACTGGGGTTTTGTTATCTGCTTCACGTAGCGACTGTAAAATTTTCCAACCGGATACGTCAGGTAACATGACATCAAGTATTATTACATCAAATAAGTCGGTCATTGCTAGGTGATGACCGTCAAGTCCATTGCGCGCCAAAGAAACCTGAAAACCAGCTTCACTTAGTCCCTGTTTTAAATAATCTCCTGTCTTTGATTCATCTTCAACAACTAATAAGCGCATACAATTCCTTCATTAAAGTCCTAACAACTACCTCTGCAAATATTATGCAGTATCTGTCACTACAGCAACATGACACCAACATTACAACTTTGTAATGTTCGCGTCATGTTTAAGACAGGTCTATTTTCTATACTCAATACATATTCTGGTATGAAGGAGTAAGGAAATGGGGTTTAAAAAGTCATCACAACAGGTTAGCACACCACGAAGACGATTTGTTCAAGGCTTAATTGCAGGAGGTGTACTTGCTGCTTTTCCGAGTGTATTACATGCTGCATCATCTTTAGTAGCAGGAACAATAACAGGCACTGTACCCGAACTTAGCGGCGAAGTAATTGATCTGGTTATAGATGAATCGCCGGTTAACTTTACTGGCGTAGTACGTATGGCGACAACTATCAATGGATCTATACCCGCTCCTACCTTGCGCCTCAAAGAAGGCGATGACGTTACTATTAGAGTAACAAATAAGTTATCAGTACCGAGTTCAATTCATTGGCATGGCATTATTTTACCGTATCAAATGGATGGCGTACCAGGTATCAGCTTTAAAGGCATTATGCCGGGCGAAACCTTTGTTTATAAATTTAAACTGCAACAAAGCGGTACATATTGGTATCACTCACATAGTGGCTTTCAAGAAATGACAGGCATGTACGGTGCATTAATTATTGAACCGCGAGAAAACGATATTATTAGTGCAGATAACGAGCATGTTATTCAATTATCTGATTGGACTGATGATGACCCAATGGCGCTGTTCCGTAAATTAAAAGTACAGAGTGATGTATTTAATTTCAATCAACCCACTGTCCCAGAGTTTTTCGATGACGTTTCAAGCAGCAGTATTTCAAATGCTCTACAGCGCCGAAAAATGTGGAATCAGATGCGAATGAATCCTACAGATTTAGCTGATTTATCTGCATCAGCAATGACTTTTTTAATGAACGGTAGTACTCCAATGGCAAACTGGCGTGGATTATTTAAAGTCGGTGAAAAGCTTAGGTTAAGGTTTATTAATGGCTCTAGTAATAGCTTTTTTGACGTGCGTATCCCCGAGCTAAAACTGACGGTTGTACAAGCAGATGGGCAAAACGTTGAACCAGTGACAGTTGATGAATTTAGATTCGGCCCTGGTGAAACCTATGACGTGATTGTTGAGCCAAAAAATGATGCGTATACGATTTTTGCTCAAAGCATGGACCGCTCAGGTTACGCAAAAGGAACTTTATCAACGGCACCTAATATTGATGCGCCAATACCTGCTCTGGATCCTGTTGAGTGGTTAACGATGACCGATATGATGGGCAATATGACCCACGGCGGTGAGCATTCTGCAATGGCTGGTATGTCAGGCATGAACTCTAAAAAAATGGATCATAGCGCAATGGGCCACGGTGCAATGGCGATGGATCATAGCAAACATGGTATGTCTGAAAACCCATTGGCGGTTGCCAGCTCTAAAGTGCGTCATGCAAAAACGGAGTATGGAGCCTCAGTTGATATGCGCGTTGATATGCCTAGAACAAATCTTGATGATCCCGGTATTGGTTTACGTAAAAATGGTCGCCGTGTTTTAACACTTGCAGATTTACACTCACTTGAAGGGATCACTAACCAGCAAGAGCCAGAAGCTGAAATTGAGCTGCATTTAACCGGCAACATGGAGCGTTATAGCTGGTCATTTGATGGCTTAGAATTTGGTAAAAGCACGCCAGTGCATATGAAGCATAACCAACGTTTAAGAGTTATTTTACAAAACGATACCATGATGACACACCCTATGCATTTGCATGGTATGTGGAGTGATTTAGAAAACGAGCAAGGTGATGTGCAAGTGCGACGTCATACGATACCTGTTCAACCCGCACAAAGAATCAGCTTCTTAACCACCCCTCACGATGTAGGGCGCTGGGCTTGGCATTGTCATTTATTATTCCATATGGATGCCGGCATGTTTAGAGAGGTAGTCGTATCATGAAACAATTAAAACTATCTAAATCATTAGGTTTATTAATGTTAACTGGGGCTTCATTAATTAGCTTCCCTTTATTAGCGCAAAGTGAAATGGCACAAAAGAGTAGCGCTAAGATGCAACCACAAGGGGGAGATGCACCTAAAGATGCAAGAGACCCTCATGCTTACTCTGCGGGAACAACTTTAACAGAAGGCCCATATGTGCTTGAGGGCAATGAGCGATTAACACTCGCTGATGAGCATCCATTTTACGCATTACTAGGCGATCGTCTTGAATATAACGAGCAAGCAAATGCAGGTGTATTTGACTTACAAGCATGGTACGGCACTACCTTTGATCGATTGGTAGTTAAAACTGAGGGGGATTTCAGCGAAGGAAGCCTTGAGGAAAACCAAACCGATATTTTATGGGGTCACGCCGTATCAGCATATTGGGATACTCAAGCAGGTGTTCGTCTTGATTACAATAAAGAAGGTGAAAATCGGCAATGGTTGGCTTTTGGCTTACAAGGTTTAGCCCCTTACTGGTTTGAACTTGATATGACAGCGTACGTAGGTGAGCGAGGCAGTACCGCATTTACGTTAGAGGCAGAGTACGAACTACTACTCACGCAAAAGTTAATTATACAACCGCGAGCCGAAATTACACTTTATGGCAAAAACGATAAACAAAACGAACTTGGAAGTGGCCTATCAAGCAGCGCGATTGGTTTTAGGGTTCGTTATGAGTTTACACGCCAGTTTGCGCCCTATATTGGCGTTGAATGGAGCAATAAATTTGGCAGTACCGCCGACTATGCCACATCAAGTGGACAAAGTAGCAATAACACCGCATTTGTTGCGGGTATTAAATTTTGGTTTTAATCATTTTAAATAAGAGGTAATTATGAAGTTATTTAATTCTGCAGTAGTTATTTTAGGTTTAGTGCTTACATTTTCCGCATCAGCGCATATATCACTCAAGCAATCAACACCTACGCAAGAAGCCATGTTAATGCAAAGCCCAGAGCAACTTTCGTTAACTTTTGGTGGTGAAGTAAGGCTAGCAAAAGTCATCATCAAAGATGAAAAAAATAAATCAATAAACTTTGATTTCAAACCTAGCTCCACCCCAAGCACAGACTTTAATTGGTCGCTGCCGAGTTTAGCACATGGTACCTACACGGTTAAATGGACAGTACTTGGGGGGGATGGACATAAAATGTCAGATTCGTTTTCTTTTATGGTACATCAAAGTGAGTCAAGTAATATGATGCAAGAACAATCTAATGCCCACAGCAAACACAATCATTAAGTAGCAGCATGATACAAGTAAGTGAATGGTCAGTACTTTTACTATTATTAAAGCTAGCAAGCTATAGTGCTTTGGCCGCACTTGCTGGTACTTTTTTAATTCGTTTTATTATCGCCAGTAATTTATCTGGTCATCACTTTATAAGTTTCTCTCAGTATTTAAAGCGCTGGCAAATTCAATGTGTGGCATTGGGTTTTATTGCTGTCATTTTACAAGTACCAATTGAAGCTGGTGCAATTGCAGAATCTGGTGTAGCGGGAATGCTAGACCCTTTTATGCAAGAGATTGTTTGGCAATCAGTTATAGGAGAACAAGCTCTTTTCAGAGGCGCAGCGCTTTTTGTGGCTATGATTGTTGCACTTAATTGGCGCATTAACATAAAGCACCGTTTTGCAGTGGTTATAAATAATACAGTTATGTTGGTTTTGCTTATATCTATTGCATATAGCTTCACTTTCACAGGTCACAGTGCAAATGAAAATGGGTTAGTAAAAAGCATTTTAACTTTTCACCTTCTTGCAATAGCAAGTTGGGTGGGGTCACTGTGGCCACTATATAAAAGCTGTACCATATTATCTGTTCATGAAGTTAAGAAGGTAATGCACCTGTTTGGGCACTTAGCCATCATCGTTGTATTTGTGCTGCTTATTTCAGGTTTAG
>NZ_DRGM01000063.1 GCF_011050055.1 Pseudoalteromonas prydzensis
TACTTACTTTCTGCTCAATAATTTCATTAAGCAAGGTAGATTTACCTACATTTGGGCGGCCAACAATAGCGACCATGCCGCAAAAGGTATCAACATCACCGTTGTGAGGTTGGATCAATGTATCAAGATTCATTTTTAAGTATCTTTAATGCTTTTTCAGCAGCTTTTTGTTCAGCTTTACGACGAGAGCTGCCCACTGAGATAATGCTATCCATACCTTCAACAATACATTCTACCGTGAACGTTTGATTGTGCGCCTGACCTTTGGTATCTACTACAGTATAGCCTGGCAAAGGTAATTTGCGGGCTTGTAAGTACTCTTGCAATAGTGTTTTAGGATCTTTTTGGTTTAACCCCGGTGAAATGGCGTCTAAACGCATTTCATACCAAGCTAAAATTAAATCACCACACACATCAATACCAGCGTCTAAAAATACGGCACCTATGATTGCTTCAACAGCATCGGCTAAGGTTGATTCACGTCTAAAACCACCGCTTTTAAGCTCACCTGGCCCTAAGCGCAAGTAATCACCTAAACCAAACTCTAAACCAAACTCAGCTAAGGTTTGCCCACGCACAAGTGTAGAGCGCATACGACTCAAATCACCTTCGCGCGCTTTAGGGAACTTACTATATAAAGCATTCGCTATCACGAAACTTAAAATTGAATCGCCTAAAAACTCTAAGCGTTCATTATGTTGACCTTTATGGCTGCGATGAGTCATCGCTTGCTCAAGCAATCCTTGATCAATAAAGGTGTAGCCTATTTTGCTATATAACTCTGTTACATTTTTTTTCATTGTTACTGAATATTACCTAGGCGTTCAAAACGAACACCAGTTGGAACCCAGCCTGGTAAAATGTCGTCTGGGCCATTCTCAAATTCAAAACTCATCCATATAAAGACAGCTTTACCCACCAAGTTTTCTTTTGGCACAAAGCCCCATACGCGACTATCTTGGCTGTTATCGCGGTTGTCACCCATCATAAAATAATGATCAGCCGGCACTACCCATTCATCAGAACGTGTACCCGGTTGTTGATAGTAACGCCCTTTCATTTCCAGCGCTTCTGGGTTTATTAAAATATCATGTTTTAGCGTAGTTAAATTTTCATTTAAACGCACTAAATCCATAGAGCCTTGTTTAAATTCATCACGATTTATGATCTCCATATCAATTTTATTAAATTCATTACACAGTAAATCACCTTGTTGTGCTTCTCCCTCTGCACAATTTGGTTGAATATACAAACGCTTGTCACGGTAAACAATTTTATCACCCGGCAAACCGATAGCACGCTTAATGTAATCTACTCGCTCATCTAAAGGGTATTTAAATACCACAATATCACCACGTTCAGGCTCAGCCACATCGATTAATTGTGAGCGCCAAACGGGATCTTTTACGCCATACGAATATTTTTGTACTAAGATAAAATCACCAACTAAGAGTGTTGGCATCATTGAACCTGACGGTATTTGAAACGGTTCAAATAAAAACGATCTAAAAATCGTAATCGCCGCTATCATCGGGAAAATAGATTTCGCGGTTTCCGTGATAGTCGGCTCAGGTGCGATCAATGCAGCAGTTTCTTCATCTAGCTCGCCGCCTGCAGAACTCTGCGCCAGAGCCAAGCGTTGCTGCCTTTTTGGTGCAAACATAAAATGGTCAATTAACCAAATTAAGCCTGAGCCAAGTGTTAGCAACACTAAAAATATTGAAAAATAACCTGCCATGCATTACATCCTTTATCTTACGTAATTGGATTACGAAATTTATTTACCAACTTTAAGAATTGCTAAAAATGCTTCTTGAGGCACTTCAACGTTTCCAAGTTGTTTCATTCGTTTTTTACCATCTTTTTGCTTTTGAAGAAGCTTTTTCTTACGACTCACATCACCACCATAACACTTGGCAATTACGTTTTTACGTAATTGCTTTACCGTGGTACGGGCAATAACATGTTGGCCAATTGCCGCTTGAATCGCAATATCGAACATTTGACGAGGAATTAATTCCTTCAATGCATCGGCTAATTGACGACCACGTGATTGCGCACTGTCTCTGTGTACAATAATAGCAAGTGCATCAACACGTTCACCATTAATTAAAATATCGACGCGAACCATGTCAGATGTTTGAAAATACTTAAAGTTATAATCAAGCGAGGCAAAGCCACGACTGGTTGATTTTAACTTATCAAAGAAGTCCATCACCACTTCAGCCATCGGTAGTTCGTAAGTAACAGCGACTTGCTTACCGTGATAACTCATTTTCGTTTGCATACCACGTTTTTCGATACACAAAGTAATAACACTGCCTAAATACTCTTGCGGCACAAGAATATTGGCTTCGACCATTGGCTCACGAATTTCTAAAATATCGTTTACGGCAGGTAAATCAGATGGATTATCAATTTGTGTAGTGCCTTCTTTGGTTACAACTTCGTAAATTACCGTTGGAGCAGTGGTAATTAAGTCGATGTCGTATTCACGCTCTAAACGTTCTTGAATAATCTCCATGTGCAGCATGCCTAAGAAGCCACAACGGAAACCAAAACCAAGCGCGGTTGAATTCTCTGGTTCAAAGAATAACGACGCATCGTTTAAGCTTAATTTATTCAGCGCATCACGGAACGATTCATACTCATCCGAGGCAATTGGGAACATACCAGCATAAACCTGCGGTTTAATTTTTTGAAAGCCAGGTAAACGCTCCGGTGCCGGATTTTTCTGGTGGGTGATCGTATCACCTACTGGTGCACCATGAATTTCTTTAATGCCCGCAATTACAAAACCTACTTCACCGGTTCTTAAAATACCGGTATTGGTTTGTTTCGGGGTAAAAACACCCACCTGATCTGCGGTGTGGATATGCTCATTCGACATAATTTTTATTTTGTCGCCGGTACGTAATTCACCGTGTTTAATACGTACTAACGAGACAACGCCCTGATACGGGTCAAACCACGAGTCGATAATCAGTGCTTGTAGCGGTTGGTCTTTGTCACCCACAGGTGGTGGCACGTCCTTAACAATCATTTCAAGTACTTCAGCAATACCCACGCCAGTTTTAGCACTGCATTGCACCGCATCTAAGGCATCAATACCAATGATATCTTCAATCTCTTCAGCTACACGAAGCGGATCAGCTTGTGGTAAATCGATTTTATTCAGTACCGGAATGACTTCTAAATTCATTTCTATCGCGGTGTAACAGTTCGCTAGCGTTTGTGCTTCTACACCTTGACCTGCATCAACAACCAATAATGCACCTTCGCAGGCAGCCAATGAACGCGATACTTCATAAGTAAAGTCAACGTGTCCTGGGGTGTCGATAAAGTTAAGTTGGTAAGTTTTGCCATCATTAGCTTTATAATTTAGCGTTACACTTTGCGCTTTAATGGTAATACCACGCTCACGCTCAATATCCATTGAATCCAATACTTGCTTTTGCATTTCGCGGTCGGTTAAACCACCACAAACTTGGATCAAACGATCTGAAAGGGTCGATTTACCGTGGTCAATATGGGCGATGATCGAAAAATTACGGATATGCTTCATAAACTGGATTCTAAACTTCTATTTTAATGGACTGAGTGTATAAAGCCGCAATTTTACATTTAATTGGCTTCAATCACCATCTATTTGAGTTAAAGGAAGGCTAATTGGGTGAATTTTTATTACTTTTATATCGTGTCTTAGGCTTTTCACTCGGCTCTTAGCAATAGCAAAGCCAGTAAAACCACCGCCTATAGCGGCAATAATTTGCAACCACTCAGGCGCAGACAAAACCTCTGCGGCCGTTAACGCAAAGACTAAACTTAGTACCAGAGGCAACATATACACAGCAAAAGCATGCTTAACCATATGACTGTCATCTAACGCTAAGGTCACTTTTTGCCCAACAACCACAGGAACTTCAAATCGATAGGGAAAGGTTTTTTTAGCCGTGCCGAATAGCTTGCTAAAAACTTGTGAGCCACAACGACCATTACAACCTGCACAAGCTTGTTTTTGTTGGGCTTCTAAATGCGCAGTGGCGCCATCAAGCGACACCACTGTAAGAGTTTGTTCTATCATTATCAGCTTATATTACAAAGGTCTTGCAACCGATTCAGCAATCGCTTTAGCTGTCGTGGCAGGGATATTCCCCACTACCGACACATCAAAGCTGCCACTATTATGCACATACACTGTGGTGGCACCAGACGATAAAGCCCCACTGGGTCTGCGCCCTGGTAGTGGACGTTGTACAAAAATAGAGACTTCTACAAAACCATCTGAATAGAGGTAATAGTCCGTGAGTTCGTTGTTTAAATCCAGCTTATGGCGGTCTGACTTTAATAAGCTAAAACCATCAGGTAACCAGCCAATTTGCCAATTATTGCTACTGCTACTTGCTTTTCTTTGAGAAATTGCCGTTGTAGGTAATGGCGTAGGAAACTTACGATTAAGCATTTCCAGTAATAACGCAGCAGGCTCTTCAGTTACACTAATATGGGTTAACTGTAACTGCTCTATCATTTCACCATCGTGATTAACATAAGCAGATTTTAGTAATAGCGATGACTCCGCATCAAGCCACAGCCAGTAATTAAATTTATATTCATCTTTTGATTCTATCCGAACAAGTTGCGCTGCACGCCCAGCTATACGGCCTTTACCACCAAGGACAAAATCATAATGCTGGCTTAAACGTTCGATATCTTTAAACAATACTTCAGGGATGGGACCTGCGATTGAATCAGTATCAATTGAGTATGGCTCAGACTGCGGTTCAAAATAGGTGACCTGACTATCAATTCGCACCATTTCAAGCCCAGCACCATTGAGTAAGCTCAAATGTTCGAGTTCGGTATTACCTTGTTTTGCATGTAACCAACGGTACGGTTCCATTGATTTTCCTTTGACAACCACAAAGGATGCGTCAAAGTTACGGTTATGGACGGCGTCAGCCATTTTGAGCAATAGCTGTTTTGCGGGGTTTTCGTCGTCAGCAAAGGCAGGGGCCATTAGTACCAACGACAAAATAAAAGTAATTACTTTCATTTAATTAGTTTTTTTCCTCTTCGGCTTGCGCCTCAGTGTGAGCTTTTTCTAATGAATATGCAACACGTGCTTGGCGTTGATGCTCTAATACTAACGCACCAATACGTTGCTGTTGTAATTCACGTAAGCCTTGCTCTGCATTTTGTAGAGCGGGTTCTGATGAATAACTAACTGGTGAAGCCATACCTGTTACTGGTGTTGTTTGTAACATTGGAATTTCATTGTTTGGCGAATTCTCACCTTGTGGCAAGGTCTGAATACCAACGATGGCAAACATAGCAACACTCGCTGCAATTGCTAGCTGCGCCACAGGCTTACGCCAGTTAAATGCCACGACATTATCAGTGCCCGTTGCCGCGATAGCTGCAGGTTGAGACTCTTTTTGAGTAAAATCAGCGTAGACAGGCTCACTTTCGAGCGCTTTTGCCACACTATCACTTATATCAAAGACGAAGGCATCCTCAGACTCAGCACGCATTACATCACCGATTAGCGCATAACGTCCTAAGGTTGCTGCATCTTGCTGCGCAATAACCTCGTCAGTTAATGATTGTTCGCCGTCAAGTAATGCGGATAGATGCTGATTATCCAACTTGTTAACGTGTGCTTTTGTCATATTAAGACTCGCCTATTAATGGGTTTAATTTGTTATCAATTGCTTCACGGGCACGGAAAATACGCGAACGTACCGTCCCGACTGGGCAATCCATCACCACGGCTATTTCTTCATAGCTCATCCCTTCGATTTCTCGTAGGGTGATCGCAGTTTTAAGATCTTCAGGCAAACTATCAATGGTGTTAAAAATCACTGCACGAACTTCTTCGCTTAATAACAAGTTCTCAGGGGATGCATTTGAGCGCATTGCATCCGCGCCATCATAAAATTCGGCGTCGTCAGCATCGATATCATTTGCTGGCGGTTTGCGACCCTGAGCCACTAAGTAATTTTTAGCACAATTAACGGCGATACGGTATAACCAAGTATAAAAGGCACTGTCCCCTCTAAAGTTTGGAAGTGCGCGATATGCTTTAATAAAAGCTTCTTGAGCAACATCAGCAATATCACCTTGATTTGATACATAACGTGAAATCAAACCGGCTATTTTATTCTGATACTTCTTTACTAAAAGATTGAAGGCATTTTTATCGCCCTGCTGGACCCTTTTTACTAGCGCTAAATCCAAATCCTGCTCGCTCATTCGAGCCGGTACTCCTCTGTCTGATTATTGCTTGTCATTCATATCCTGCCATTGTTTACAAATACTCTGACTACTGTATGAATGAAAAGTTCTGTTTAATATTATTTTTTTATAGGATAGACCATAAATTAGCTCGCAAACGATGAAAATCACTAATAGTGTTGCGCCAAATATGATACATATACGCCTATCATAATATTATTTGCTCATTACTATTTATAAACGAGTATCGGGCATTGTAACCGCAAAGACCACGGACATGAACCAAAATAAACACCACATCGCGGATGTCGCTATTATTGGTAGCGGCGCTGCCGGCCTCTCATTAGCACTTTCTTTAGCTAATCACTGTAACGTTACCGTGATCAGTAAAGGTGAATTAACGGAAGGTTCCACACTGTATGCGCAAGGCGGCATTGCCGCCGTCTTCGATAAAAAGAATGACAGCATTGAGTCACATGTGCAAGACACCTTAGACGCTGGCGGTGGTTTATGTGATCGAAATGCCGTTCATTATACTGCAAGTAATGCCCCAGACTGCCTACAATGGTTAATCGAGCAAGGCGTGCCTTTTGATATGGAATTTGATAGCAAAGGCAAAGAGCGCTTTCATTTAACCCGTGAAGGTGGTCATAGCCATCGTCGTATTTTACATGCCGCCGATGCTACTGGCCGTGCTGTACAAACAACCTTGATCAGCCAAGTGCAAGCGCATGCCAATATCACTTTGCTTGAACAATATAATGCCATTGATTTAATTGGTGATAAAAAATTAGCGCAAACAGGCAAACACATTCATGGGATCTACATGTGGAACCGCTGTGCTAAACGCGTTGAAACTATTTCAGCCAAGTTTTTCGCGTTGGCCACCGGTGGTGCCAGTAAAGTCTATTTATATACTTCGAATCCTGATGTATCCAGTGGTGATGGCATTGCCATGGCTTGGCGTGCGGGCTGTCGCGTGGCAAATATGGAATTTAACCAATTTCACCCGACCAGCTTATATCACCCTGAATTACAAAATTTCTTAATTACTGAAGCAATGCGTGGCGAAGGCGCGTATTTAAAACGCCCAGATGGCACACGCTTTATGAAAGACTTTGATGAGCGTGAAGAACTTGCCCCGCGAGACATTGTTGCACGCGCTATCGACTTTGAAATGAAGCGCTTAGGTGCTAATTGTGTGTATTTAGACATAAGCCATAAAGATAAAGATTTTATCATTGAGCATTTCCCTACCATTTATGCAAAATGCTTAAGTGTCGGTCTTGATATCACAAAAGATCCCATTCCGGTGGTCCCTGCCGCGCACTATACCTGCGGCGGAGTGATGACCGACTTCAACGGTAAAACTGATTTAGATAACTTATATGCGATTGGTGAAGTTGCCTACACAGGCCTGCATGGCGCGAATCGTATGGCCAGCAATTCCTTATTAGAGTGTATTGTATTTGCCCACGCTGCGGCAAAAGATATTTTAGCTAAAATACAGCACAGCCCAGCATTAAAAGAGCTACCAGTGTGGGATGAAAGCCGCGTGACTAACTCAGATGAAGAGGTGGTGATCACCCATAACTGGCATGAGTTACGATTATTTATGTGGGATTATGTTGGCATTGTCCGCTCCACTAAACGGTTAGAGCGTGCATTACACCGAGTTGAATTACTGCAGCAAGAAATTCGTGACTATTATGCTAACTTTCGGGTTAGTAATAATTTACTTGAATTACGAAATTTAGTCCAAGTCGCTGAACTTATCATTCGCAGTGCGATGGAACGTAAAGAGAGCCGAGGCTTACATTACACCATTGATTACCCACAGTTAAATGATAATCCAACGCCAACTATTTTGACTCCCCACGCTCATGACGAGCAGCCAAAATAGCACGTTTCAATCTAATAAAGCTTAGTTCATCAACCCCACTGGCGTTAATTATCAGCCAGTGGGAGCTTGCCAAGCCCTCAATATAGAGCCAAACACTGTGCTGATAAACGCGGCTTTTGTGACTAATATGACCATTTATTTTTAGCGTATTATTTTCAAAACGACATTGCGGAGGCGCTAATATAAACACGCCTTGCTGAGGATGGGACTTTTTGTACCATTGCCAACTTAACAAGCCACACATTGCACAACTAATCACACAAATGATTTGCGCAAAAATAGTCGTTAAAAATAGGCTGTAACACACTGCAAACAAGCTAAAGTAGACCACAAAGGGCTTGTGGTCCGCAATGTTACTTTCAATGATAAACCTATACACGAACTCGGTCTAAAATCAGCTGTACCATTTGCTTCAGCTGTGGATCTTTACATTCTTGATGGCCCATAAACCATGCAAATAGATCAGGATCATCGGCTTCTAACAAACGTTGTAGTACTGCTTGCTGCTGCGCAGATAACGAATCAAAGGCCTCATCTACAAATGGCATAAATAACACATCTAGTTCTAACATGCCACGACGACAAGCCCAGCGAATACGCGCTTTATTGTGAATTTCAGTCATTTTTTACCTCAAACTTAGTTGCCTTGCAGTTTAACAAATTGCACCTGAATAAACAGCTATTTATGCACCTATACCAGCAGCGCTAACTACGCTATCATATGCGCCTACATTTCTTGTCACGCAGGTTTTTATGTCAACAGTACACGCATGCCCTTTATCACATCAGCTGATCCGCATAAGCGGTGTTGATAAACTCGCCTACCTTCATGGCCAAATTACCCAAGATATTAATAAGCTCAGTCAAACAAATTTTTTGTGGACAGGACACTGCAATGCCAAAGGGAAACTATGGAGTGTTGCCAAGCTATTTGCTTATCAAGATAGTTACTATTTAGCCGCATCAGCCGTTGAAGTTGCACAATCCTTAACTGAATTAAAAAAGTATGCGGTGTTTTCAAAAGTTGAAATACAAGCCGATACCAGCAAACTAATTGGCCTAATTGGCGATGATTTAAGGTCAACATTAACGGCATTAAACATTCACTTTAATGAACAAGATAGCGCATGTAATTTTAGTCATGGTAAAGCACTTAAATTAGCCGATAACCGTGTCTTATTGATGGTTAATACTGATTTTTCACTGCCAGATGATGTTATTGCCCTTGAAAATGATGCGCTGTGGCACCAACATAGTATTTTAGCCGGTGAGCCTGAGCTCGATGAAGCGGCACTGGGTGAATACGTGCCACAAATGGTTAACCTGCAAGCAATTGGCGGAATAAGCTTTCGAAAAGGCTGTTACACAGGCCAAGAAACCGTTGCTCGCATGAAGTTCCTTGGTAAAAACAAACGTGCCATGTATATCGTATCAGGGCACAGCGATGGCGAGCTCGCAGAGCCAGAGATTGAAACCCAAATGGGTGAAAACTGGCGCCGTGCTGGAAAATTAATCAGCCAAGCCTACAATCAACAAAGTAAAACCTTATTTGGCCTTGTTGTGTTGCCAAACGACAGTGAACCTAGTCAGTTACTGCGTGCAAAACATGCCCCAACGGTAGAGCTATCAATCCTTCCTCTACCCTACTCTCTCGAAGACGAATAAATAGGAGTGACTATGATCATTGCAACAAATAAAGTGGTAAAAATGCATTATTCAGTAATGGATAATGACAAAAACTCTATCGATAACTCATTTGATGGTGAGCCACTCATTTTTATCGTTGGTACCGGTTACTTAATTCAAGGCCTAGAAGATGCTCTCCAAGGCAAAGAAGCTGGCGACACGTTAAGTGTGACAGTGCCACCTGAGCAAGGTTATGGCGAACGCCATGATGAACTTATGCAAGCAGTACCAAAGTCAATGTTTGAAGGGATGGAAATTGAGGTCGGCATGCAATTTCGTGCTTCAACCGATGACGGTGACCAATCAGTTATGATCATCGATATTCAAGAAGATGAAGTAATTGTTGATGGTAATAACCCACTCGCAGGCATCACCTTAAACTTTGATGTCGAAATACTTGAAGTGCGTGATGCAACAGCAGACGAATTAGCGCACGGCCATGTTCATGGTGCTGGCGGTTGTGGTCACGATCACTAATACCGACTTAAAGCGACAATAAAAAAAGCGCTATTGCGCTTTTTTTATTGTCCAAATTATACCGTTTCTACCACCTCGGGCTGACTAATTTTACCCGCCAAGGCTGCGAGTAAGCCAGCTTGGTCATTGGTCCCTAAACGATATTGACTGCCATCTTTTAAAGTTAGCTGCACAGCACTAAATCCTGACACTGTGTACACCCATCCATCATGGGTAATACGCAGGCCAATGCCATGACGAAAAGAATTTTCTACCGCTTTCGCTGCAATAATATCCGCTAACTGTAACTTATCACCAAACACACCAGGACCAAAACCCCAGCTGATCTGGCTGTTATCCACTTTAATGGTTAAACCATGGAATAAAAAACCCACCAGCACTAAAATCGCTGCAAATACCATTAACGGTATATCTGCACCAATTAAATACCAAGCTAAACCGACAAAGCTGGCAATCCAGCTTAAAATAACAAAAATGAACAATGCAAATTGCTTATGTTGATACATAACACTCTCTTAAAAACTATAAACTAATGTCGCACTTAGCTCTGAATCAAACTTTAACTTATCGTCTTCCGGCTTAGAATTATAACGATATAAATAAGCAAACTTTAATGATACAGCGCCCATTACTTGGCTTATCAATGAGGTCTCTGACTTTAAACGAGAGTTTAGCCCTGATAAAGATTGCTCAATACTTAAATCTTGATTAAAACGAGTACGTGTCGATACCGTACGCTCCCATTGCAGTGCTAACCGTAACAAATAACCGGTTTTGGTTTTATCTTCATCGTCTTCAAGTTCAGCGTCACTTTCTGCCACCGAGCGGTATAAACCAGGCCCTAGATCAAAATCAACTTGGTTCTTTACTCCTTGATATAAACGATTACCGTAACCTGCCGCTAATGTACTTTTGAAATCAAGACCACTGAACTCATCTTCTTCGTAATCGCCATACATAAAGAATGATGCATTTTTTACCCCAACCTTATAATTGCCCTGCGCTGAGAGAAAAATACGGTTAGCTGATACTTCATCATTGCCTGTGGTTTCATTACGGTCGCGTTTATATAAGCTGTCTATTTTGAATTGATTGCGCCACTTCTCGAGATCTTGGTATAAATTACCTTTGAACTTTAAACTGGTCGAATTGGTATTACCGCGGCTAACAATAAAGCCAAACTCCGTATCACCGTATAAAAGTTCACCCTGATGGATTTTATGGATCTCTTCATCGGAGAGTTGTCCATACTCATGAAAATCTTCAAAAGGGTCAACAGCCCAAACGTTTAAACTCAGCAAACAGCTCAATAACAGTAATATTCTGATCACTGTACGCTCACTTTACTGAGGTTAAAAATACGGCGACTTTCACACAAGTACGACATCGATATTATTCGCTATCTTTCCACAGAATATGGCAAAACGGGGCATCTTTATCACGGCTAATCAAAATCTTAGCAAATAAAATATCTTGATTATCGAATTCAAGACCCACCAAAACCTGAATAAATAATTCCGGTTCTATTTCCAAGGCAACAAAGTCATGCCATTGCTCATCCGGTTCACCTTCTTCAATGAAACCAAGTTCTTCACGGTGTTGATTAAAGTCTGCAACATCTTGCTCACTGAGGTTGTCTGGGGCTAACTCTAAAAAGATATCGTAAGCTTGATGTGTTACTTCTTCTTCGCTGTATAAACGGGGTCCTGTCATCGCCATAAACCTTTCATGATGCTAATGCGGGATATAGTATCAAACCTCAGCAAATTTTTGCCAAAAAAAAGCCAGGTTTCCCTGACTTTTTTTATACAAGGCTTATTTTACTCTTGTGTCGTCGCTGTGCCTTTTACTTTTTCACGCATTGCTTGCACCAAGCTATAAAATAGCGGTACTAGTAAGGTACCAAATATCGTCGCTGCTAACATCCCCGCAAGTACAGTTACACCCAGTGATACGCGGCTTCCAGCCCCAGCACCGGTAGCAAATACTAATGGTAATACACCAAGTACAAATGATAGTGCCGTCATTAATACCGCACGAAAGCGCATTTTCGCTGCACTCAATGCGGCATCGAATATACTCTTACCAGCAAGGCGTTCTTCCATCGCAAATTCAACAATCAAAATAGCGGTTTTGGTCGACATACCTATTAACAGTACTAAACCGACCTGCGCATAAATATTATTTTCCATCCCCAGCACGTAGAGCGCTAACATAGCACCAAACATTGCTAACGGGATTGCCGCTATAACGGAGAACGGAATGGTCCAACTTTCATATTGTGCCACCAAGAATAAATACACAAAGATAACCGCCAATGCGAACAGCACAGGTGCCATATTGCCGGCTTCAATCTCTTGTTTAGATTGCCCTGCCCATTCAAATATATAGCCACTCGGTAGTTGTTCGGCAAGCTCTTGCATTGCTGCGATTGCATCGCCACTTGAAAAACCAGCGGCGGCTTGACCACTAATACTTGCACTGCGGTACAAATTAAAGTGATTCAAGGTTGTTGGACCAAGAATTGGCTCAAGTTTAGCAAGCGTGGTAAGTGGCACCATATCACCTTCGTCATTGCGAACAAAATAATGCTGTAAGTCAGCAGGGTTTTTACGGAACTCGCTTTCAGCTTGCATTATGACTTTATAAGTACGGCTAAATTGATTGAAATCATTAATATACAGTGAACCTAACTGAGCTTGCAGCGTTAAGAATATATCACTTAAAGCAACCCCTTGAGCTTTCGCTTTATTGCGATCTATCTCTAAAAAGTACTGTGGAACATTCGCTCTAAAAGTACTGTATACACTACTTAAACTTGGGTGTTGATTCGCTTCATAAACTAAACCATTAAGTACTTGCGCCAGCTCAGTCGGATCGCGTCCCTCACTGTCTTGCAAACGGAACTCAAATCCCGCACTCGCACCTAACCCCGGAATAGGCGGTGGATTGAACACCATAACCTGTGCATCTGGCATCGCCCATAATTGCCCCATCAAACGGCCGATCACCGACTTCAAGCCGAGCTCTGTTGTGGTGCGCTCTTCCCAATCCTTTAAAATAACAATGCCAAGCGCGTTATTTGATCCCGCACCACCTAATAAAGAGAACCCAGACACCGCAATAAAATCAGTTGCCGCTGGCTCTTGTTTTACAATTTCACCTATTTTATGCATGACATCTGAAGTACGTCCAGAGGCCGCAGCATCAGGTAATTGCACATCTACAAATACAAAGCCTTGATCTTCTGCCGGCACAAAACCCGTTGGCACACTCTTCGCCAGCCAACCGGCAGCGACAAAAATCACTAACGCAACAATGGCCATCCGCGCTGAGCGCTTTAAAATAAAGTGAATTATTTTACTGTAAACAGACGTCGATTTAGTAATAGCATTTTCAATTGGTGCCAACCACTTAATTGGTTTCATTGACTTTTCAGTTAACAATAACGCACATAAAGCGGGGCTTAATGTTAATGCATTGACCGACGAAATAAGCACCGCGAACGAAATGGTTACCGAGAACTGCTTATACAGCTCACCAGTAATACCTGGCATAAAGCCTACCGGTACAAATACCGCTAGCAACACCAATGTGGTCGCAATAATAGGCCCTGTCACTTGATCCATTGCTTTAGTGACCGCTTCTTTAATTGGTAGCTGTTCTTCTTTGAGGATCCGCTCAACGTTTTCAATCACGATAATCGCATCATCAACTACAATACCAATCGCGAGCACTAAACCAAATAAAGTAATTAAGTTAATTGAATAACCCATTGCCATCATAAAAGCAAAAGTACCAATTAAAGAGACGGGAATTGCGATCGTTGGGATAAGTGTCGCACGCCAATTTTGTAAGAACAAAAATACCACTAGCACAACTAAACCTACCGCTTGAAATAACGTAACAATTACTTCTTCAATAGAGCGTTCGATAAACTCAGTGGTGTCATAAGGAATTGAGAACTCCACTCCATCTGGTAGCTGTTTAGCAAGCTCTGCCATGGTTGCCTTCACATCATTTGCTACTTGTGTTGCATTAGCATCGGTTAATTGGTAAATAACGATAAATGCTGTATCTTGCTGATTTAACTTTGCATTGATGCTGTAATCCACAGAGCCAAGTTCAATCCGCGCAATATCATTTAAACGTACGAAGTTACCATCTTTATTCGCGCGAATAATGGTCTGGCCAAACTCGTCTGGGGTTTTTAAGCGCCCTTTAGCTTGAATTGAATACTCAAATTGCTGACCTGGTAAGCTCGGTGCCGCACCTAGTTTACCCGCTGCCACTATGGTATTTTGCTCTTGTAATGCGCCTCGCACTTCACCTACTGTCAGCCCTAAAGCTGCCATTTTATCGGGGCGTAACCATAAACGCATAGAATAGGTTTTTTCCCCCATCACTTCAGCAGACGCCACGCCAGGAATTCGCCCTAGCGGCTCGGTTAAATAATTAGTTGCGTAGTTACTTAAAAATATTGCATCGATATTTTCTTGATTCGAGTACAAGTTAATACCGAGTAACATTGAACTGGACTTTTTCTTAACCGAAACACCTTGGCGTGTTACCTCACTAGGTAACCCGGGCTCTGCAAGTGCCACTCGATTTTGTACATTCACTTGTGCAATATCAGTGTCAGTACCAACTTTAAAGTACACAGTGATATTCGCAGTGCCGTTATTAGTCGAGCTGGATTCGATATACATCATATTTTCAACACCATTGACTTGCTCTTCAATGGGTCGGATCACCGATTCTTCTACAATTTGTGCGCTAGCACCTGGATAAGTGGCAGTAATTTGTACTTGTGGGGGAGTAATTTCTGGGTACATATTCACCGGTAGTAATGCCATTGAAATCAAACCCGCTAGCGTAATCACTATCGAAATAACTAAGGCAAACTTTGGCCGCGCGATAAACGTTTTACTGATCATGTGCGCTCCTGTTAGCTAGCAGCATTAGTTTTGTTAGAAATAGTTCCGGTGGTGTGATCAACTACTTTTTCTACAGGTTTGACTTCAGCCCCTTGACGGACTTTTTGCAAACCTTCAACGATGACTTGCTCACCTTCTTCTAAGCCTGATTTAACGACCCACATCGCATTAATACGTCGTCCTAGTTGCACAATCCGCGTTGCAACTTTGTTATCTTCACCCACCACGAGTACAAATTTACCTTGTTGATTTTCTTGTACAGCAGCTTGAGGAATAAGTGCTTGCAGTTGCTTATCTTTACTTTCAACAATCAAAGTAACAAACAAGCCTGGCATGATAATATTTTGTGGATTGGCAAATGTCGCTCTTAGCTCAACAGTACCGGTGCTGCGATCAATTTTCGTATCGGCAAAATCTAACAGCCCTTTTACCCCCAAGTCCGAGTTATTTGGCAAACGCAGGGATAAATCTATTGGTACGTTTTGCGGGTTATTAGTACTGTCTTGATGTTTTTGACGGTAGCTAATGTAATCGCCTTCTTCGACTTGGAAGTTGACATAAATTGGATCCACATCGGTCAATTCCGCCAATTCATTTGATGAAGGACTAACAATATTACCTACGTCATAACTCACCTTACCAATACGCCCTGCAAACGGCGCTTTAATCTCGGTGTAACTTAGATTTAATTTTGCTTTTTCAAGGCTTGCCCTTGCAGAGATAACAGCCGCAGTAGCTTGCTCATACTTAGTCATTAATTTATCTAAATCAGATTGCGAGATAAACCCTTGCGCGGCGACTTCTTTACCGCGTTTTAAATCGCGAGATGCGCCGTCTTGACCAGCAAGTTTACTTTTTAAGTCCGCCTCAATTTCAGCGACAGACGATTGATATTCACTTGGGTCAATCTTTAGTAATAACTGTCCTTTTTCAACAAATGAACCTTCGTCAAAATGACGTTCAATTAATTCCCCCTCAACACGAGCACGAATTTTCACTTCTTGATGAGCTTGTGTACGAGCAACAAACTCTCGATAATCCCCCACTTCCTGAGTCACCACATTAAACACAGAAACCGCCGGAGCAGGAGCCACTTGTTTTGTCGCGTTGTCATCTGAGCAACCAACTAAAGATACAATTAATGTTGTCCCTACAACGCCTTTAATCGCCAGTGACATGTAAGTTCCTAAAATGCTAGGCGTGAACCGTGTTAGCATGATTTTTTCTCCTTGGTAGTTTGCGGATCCTACCTTTATGGTTATTTTCAAATTGTGCTTAAACGCAACGTTGCGCTTAGTGGCTATATTGAACGATGAGATAACAATTAGTTCAGCTAAAAATATAGACCACTTTGTAATCATTTGTATGTCAAATTAACAATAACCATCGCCAATACAGCTTATTTTTCAACTAAAAAGCCATGCTTTACATCAATTCAATTAACTCGTAAGCTAATCCTAAACAGGTCCGAGGAGTTGACATGATAAACTTTGAAAAACAACAATCTATTGCCTACGTGACATTATCCCGACAAGATAAACAGAACGCGTTAAACTTTGTCATGTTCAAACAGCTAACAACAATTATTAAGCAAATTAACAACGATGCCAGTATCCGTGCCGTCATTATTCAAGGTGACGGAGAACATTTTTGTGCAGGGCTGGATGTTACCGCGGTTATGAAAAGCCCTATTAATATTGTCAAGCTGCTGTTTAAATGGCTGCCAGGAAACTGCAATTTAGCGCAGCACGTTGTGCTTGGCTGGCAATCTTTAAGTGTGCCGGTATTTGCGATTATTCAAGGTAATTGCTTTGGTGGCGGGCTACAAATAGCTCTTGGCGCTGATTATCGTATTGTTCATCCTGATGCTAAATTAGCCATTATGGAAGCGCGCTGGGGACTATGTCCTGATATGGGCGCGAACGTGATACTGCCTAGCTTAATTAAACGTGATGATGCAATGTGGCTTGCCAGTCATGCCGAGCCCATTAGTGCGGATAAAGCGTTGCAATTGGGGTTAATAACTGAAGTACATGATGATCCAAAACAGCGTTGTTTAGCGATGATCAATACCTTATTAGCTCGTTCACCCGATACATTAGCGGCAATCAAGCGCGTTACACAACAAAGTTTTACCTCTTCTAAAAGGCAAATTTTAGCCAAAGAAACCATTAGCCAAATTCGTCTGCTTATTAATAGCAATACCAAAAAGGCTATTGCTAAAGCCAAAGGCGCTGATAACATTGAATATCAAAACAGTAAACGCTGGTAACAAGTTCGCTGAATGTGCATGTTTAGCAATAAGTCGCATAGTTTTAAACGACAAAACATGCTGAAGTGTGGTGCGACCCGTAGTGAGTAAATAATCAATGGATCCCCTAACCCCTGTGCTAAAAAAAATATTGCCTTATTTGCTCAGCAGCTGTTTGATTTTAGGTTGTTTGGCTGTAGCAAAAACAATTATGTATTGGCTGCAAGGCAGTTTTCCCGCCCCGCTATTAGGTATGCTGATTTTACTCACCCTGCTTTTAACAGGATTAGTAAAAGAACATCATTTAACACCTTGCGCTAAACCACTGCTGAACTTTATGCCATTATTTTTCATTCCTGCTGGAGTGGGTTTTATTGAACACCTTGCGATCATTACCCAGCAATGGCAGTTTTTAACCGCCACCGTTATTTTAGTGCCGCTAAGTAGCATGTTACTGATCGCTTTTATGATCTGCCTATTTAAAGGGCGTGCTGAGCGTGGATAATTTATGGTGGCTGAGTGGCATAGTTACAATTGCAGTGTTTTTAGTGCTAAGAAAACTCAATATGGCTATTAACTACCCTATAGTAAAAACGCTAACTAACCCTGTTTTGATGACTATTGCTTTACTGGCCTTATTATTGGTGAGCTTTTCACTGCCCTACTCACAATTTGCCAGCCATAGTCAACTATTAAGCAGTTTACTCGAACCTGCCATTGTTGCGCTTGCATTACCACTATATCAACAGTTTATACATATACGAAAAAACCTACTACTCATCGTAGGCAGCTGTAGTTTGGGAATAATCAATGCCACTGTAGTTGCAACTTTACTCAGTGCGGCATTTGATGTGCCGGCTCAATTAGCCGCTTCTGTGGCGGCTTTATCAGTGACCACCCCGATTACTTTATTAGTTACGGGAGCACTCGATGGCATACCTTCTTTAGCGGCAGCAATGGTAATTTTCATCGGTTTGCTCGGCGCATTATTTGCCCTACTAATTTTAAAACTCGTAGGCATTTATAATCATCAAGCACAAGGCGTAGCCGTGGGTTGCGCATTTCATGCAATAGGCACCGCCGCAGCCTTAACAGAGCATCCAAAAATTGGTGCGTTTGCTTCTGTTGCTATGGCGCTCAGCGCCTTACTAACAGCGTTAATCGTGCCGTTACTTTATCCATTTTTAAGTCAAGCTCTGCTATGATACGCAGTCATATTGCAATCAAATTATTTATGGCCATAAGATGATCAGTACAGAAATACAGCAAGTCGAAAAATATTACACCATGATCAGCGAGTACCTCGTTAAATACAGCATGCAGCTGGTCGGCGCGTTACTCATTTTGATTTTTGGTTTATGGGTCGCACAGAAAATAGCGAAGATGGTTGCCGCATTAATGGCACGCCATAATATCGATATCACCCTGACCAACTTTGTTAGTAATGTGGTGAAAGTATTACTGATCATTATGTTCGTTATTATCGCGCTGGGTAAAATAGGCGTAAGCGTTACCCCATTCGTTGCTGCAATTGGTGCCGCTTCTCTTGGCGCTGGTTTAGCCCTGCAAGGCATGCTCTCAAATTATGGCGCTGGTCTTGCCATCATCGCTACTCGGCCATTTATTGTTGGCGATACTATTGAAGTTAAAAATGTCAGTGGCCAAGTCAAAACCATCGAGCTGGGCTACACCATTTTGATTAACGAAGAAAAAGTAGAAATAACCATTCCTAACAAACACATCGTTGGCGAAATACTGCATAACTCGTTTAACTATTCGTTGGTCAAAGGTGAAATTGATATCGCCTACAACGCCAATGCACAACATGCCATAGAACTCATAGAAGAGGTTTTAAAAGTGCATGAATTAGTTGCTGATGAACCTCTTGCACAAGTTGGTATTGAACGTTTTGCTGACAGCGGCGTAACCATCAGCTATCGCTACTGGGTGCCAACGACTAAAATCATCGAAACTAAACTTGCCATCAACGGTGGAGTTTATAGTGCAATTCAAGGCGCGGATATTGAAATTCCATTCCCACAACGCGTTATTACTATCAATAAACAAGATCTTGATAGCTAAAAGCAATGCATAAAAAGAGAGTGTAAGCTCTCTTTTTACCCTAATTACAAGCTAAACACATCACCAATAACTGCCTGTACTGTTAAATACGCTTACCTATGAAAGCAAATCAGCTCGGTCTTTTTAGCACGCACCCTTAGCTTTACAAAACCATAATACGACTCTAAAACGTATATTGCTGCCGTTTAGCTGCCTAATTGATAAATTGAAATTGGCTATAAATTAATAGTACAATAACTCAAACACAACACTAACGATAACAAGTGTTATTTACATAAAGGTTAATGATGGCAAAACTAAGTAAGCGATTTTGGTTTCAATTACATGGCTGGTTCTCGCTACCAGTGTGGGTTTTATTCTGCTTTATTTGTGTAACAGGCACTATTTCGGTGATCAGCCACGAAATAACTTGGCTAACAAATTCACAAGCACGCGCTAGCAACCCTGATAACTTACCTGAAAAATCTAAGCAAACGCTTATTGATAGCGTAACAAGCCAGTACCCAACTGCTGATGTCATGAGTGTTGTTAGTTACGAACCTTATTTAGTTAATGCAATTATTTTTACTGATACCGATAAGCCATACGCAACAGCCTATGTAAATCAATACACAGGTGAAGTACAAGCTATCTATCAAACCACTTCATTCATCGAGTTTATGCGCACTTTGCACAGCTGGTTATATTTTCCATGGCAGCAAGGCTATAGCGTTGGCTACTATCTTGTCAGTGCTATGGCATTTGTGACTTTGGGTGCCTTAGTAACTGGCTTAATTATTTATAAAAACTTCTGGCGTGCCTTCATTCAGCCTAAAATACGCTTTAATCAAGGCAGTAAAACTTTATTAAAAGACTTACATACAATGGGCGGTGTTTGGTCTATTTGGTTTATGGCGATTATGAGTTTAACTGGGCTTTGGTATTTAGCTCAGGCCATTATGTGGCATAACGAGATTGATATTGAAGAACATGCGCCGATAGTAAGCGAAGCCCAATTACCCAGTGTCAGCAATGCTGAAGCAATTGATTTAGACAGTGCAATTACTCTAACTAAAAACCAGTTTAGCGAATTTACTCCCACATACATCATGCTTCCTGAGCATAACCGCGGTATGTATAGCATCATGGGTGCCGGTGATACTATTTTTTATGATGGCTATGCGTATTCGACAGCAATCAACCCATGGACAGGCGAAATAGCTGCTAGCAAAAGCCCTGAAACCATGAGCGCATTACAGACCCTGTCACACATAGCAGATCCATTACATTACGGCACAATTGGTGGTCTTTGGACCAAAGTAATTTGGTTCCTGTTTGGCGTAATTTTAAGTGGTATGTCAATTACCGGCTTTATGATGTATTCAAAAAAACTTGTTAAAGCACAAAAGCAAAGCCCTGTAACAATTAACGATACTGTGGAGGCTAACTAATGGCACGCTTACAAAAAACCTGGTGGCAACGTAACAAGTATTTACTTAATGCACTGATTTTGGTGTTGCCTTGCATCTATATTTATCAGGCATTAAATCCAACCTTTCCTGATCTATGGCAAGAGCAAACGATAGGCGAATTTAAAATAGCCCCTATGCCACTGAATATGGAGCAACCCTATTCGCATCATAACGAGTACGTAAAAGACTTCTTTTTAGCGTTTAACCAAGGTGAAATCAGTAACATTCGCCAAGCTTATTTAAATATAGGCCCGCAGCCTTTGCCACTGAGTGAACTGGCAAAGGGGGATGAAGGCATTATGCACGGCACCAATCACGGACAACACGCACATGCTATTGCCTCTGCAACCATCAGCAAGGGTGATAAACTTTGGGTAACTATTCAAACCTGGCAAGGTGAAGAGCTCGTACAACACTGGTCGATCCCAAGCCAATTAATACAACAATAATCAACTAGCTTAGGGCGCCTTGCCCTAAGCTGCCCTGCTCTTTGTACTACTCAAGGCAGATCCTCGCTTATAAAAACCAGCCTAAACCACTATTTTTTAACTTTTATTAAACATTACAAAACAAACCCTTTACAAATATATTAATATAATAAAGTATTATAAATAGTGAAGTAGCAATTATCTTGCTTCGCTAACACTACAATCCACACACAATAATTTGGAGACACAATGATATTTTCCAATAAAGGAATAGCCGCCGCGTGTATAGCCGTTGGTTTTTATGCTAATGGCGCTTATGCAATTGATAACGGTGTTTACACTATTCAGTCAAAATACAGTGGCAAACTTGTCGAAGTTAGTAGCGCGCAAAGCAATGATGGCGCAAATATAAGCCAGTGGGCTGCAAATCAACATAATACTCAACGCTGGATCATTACCAACGTTGGTGGCAATAACTATTCTGTGATCAACCTAAACAGTGGTAAAGCCATGGAAGTATATGACTGGTCAACAGCTGATGGGGCGAATGTCGCACAATATGAATACTCAGGTGTGGCTACGCAACATTGGCAAATAAATGACGATGGCAGTGGTTACGTTAGCTTCATTAACGCCAATAGTGGCAAAGCGCTCGATTTGTTTGAGTTTAACGGCAACGATGGCGCTAATATCAGCCAATGGACCTATAACGCCAGTGATGCACAGCTTTGGCAGCTCAACAAGCTCGCTAACGTAGAATCGGCGCCCTACGATCCTTCAACCACCAATGGCGCGACAGATCATTGGCCATTAACAGGCAGTTTAGTGACTCACGATCCAACCATAGGTTACGAAAATGGCACTTGGTGGATATTTCAAACCGGCCCTGGCATCGCCGGAAAATGGTCAAATGATGGGGTTGCCTGGAATGATGCGGCTGCGATTTTCCCTAATGGTTTAAACTGGTGGTCTAACTATGTGCCTGAACATGATGGCATTGATGTTTGGGCACCAGAGCTTAAAAGCTACAATGGTCGTAGTTGGCTTTATTATTCAATATCAACTTTCGGCTCTCGGGTGTCAGCAATAGGCTTAACCTCTGCCACTAGCGTGTCAGCAGGTAGCTGGCGAGATGATGGTTTAGTGATTAATACCACTAACAGCAATAACTACAATGCCATTGACCCTGACTTAGTCGTCGCAAAAGATGGAGCACCGTGGTTAGTTTTCGGCTCATGGAATTCAGGCATCAAATTAATGCGTATAAACCCGATCACCATGAAACCATTTGGCGAGCTTTATTCATTAGCAAGTCGCTCTGGTGGTATTGAAGCGCCGAGTATTGTCTATCGCCAAGGTTATTACTATTTATTTGTCTCGGTGGGTAAATGTTGTGCAGGCACCGACAGCACCTACCGTATCGCATACGGCCGTGCCAGCGATATCCGAGGCCCTTACTTAGACAAAAATGGCAACAATATGCTCTCTGGCGGTGGCAGTATTTTAGACGCTGGCAACAGTCAGTGGGTAGGCCCAGGTGGTCAAGATATCTTGAATACCGATGTAATGGTTCGCCACGCCTATGACGCAGGTGACAACGGTGTGCCAAAACTGCTGATCAGTACATTAAATTGGGACTCAAACGGTTGGCCAAAATTTTAAACCAGCCAACTTAGCAACATTTATAAAGCGCGGTTACGCGCTTTATAAAAATCGTTCCATAATGGCAGAAGCGATTTGCGTAGCTACTCCACAGCCCCACATATATGCACGTTGTATCGGGTAACCTCTAAAAATCCAGCGCTTTCTAACATGATTAAAATTACTTAAATAATCCGCTTTAGCATCCGGTAGCGGTTGTTCAGATAGTTTAGCCCATGCTTTATAAACACCCGACATATCAGCACCGCGCATAAATCGCTGCAACCAACGAGGAAAACGCGCATAACGTATCGCTGACTGAAAATCGATAATATACGGCTTACCGTCATGGCTACACAGCACATTACCTAAATTACGCAAATCCAGATGTACCACCCCACGGCGATGCATTAACGCAACCAGTCGTTCAAAGTCTTTAAAAAAGCTTACAGGTAAGACTTTATTTTGCTGTACTAACTGCTTAAGTGGCGTGCCTTCAATATAATCATAGGCAACAGCAAGCGGCGATAATCGCAAAAATCGACCGCTCACACCTGTTATACCCGCTAAACGAGCTAACCCTTTATATTCTTGATTCACCGATAAAGGTGCAAAGGTTTTTCTCACCCACCAAGGACTGTGTTGAAAATCTTTGATCACTAAATCAAGTTGCAAGTCGGTATAACGGTACACAATGGCATTAGCAAAACGACCCCTGTGCATTACTTTTAAGTTATTAACTGTAAATTGATGATCAGGAAATTGCTGTTGTAGCTGATGTAATAAAGTCGCTTCGATCATAACGTCCTGAGATTTGTTAAATATAAATGCCTAGGCAACTATATTATCAAACCTCAGAATTCACAGCAATCTAACCGTTAGATCAATTTACGATTTTAAATTATGAATTGCTCTAAACAACAAACTTGCTAACTGTGCCTTTTCATCGTCAGAAAAGTCGCTTAAAGCTGTGCGGTAAATATTATTTACGATAGGCAAAATTTCAGGGTAAAGCTGTTGACCTTTTTCGGTCAAACAGAGTAACGTAGAGCGGCGATCTTCCGCAGATTGTTGCCTAGCAACTAAGCCCTTTTCCTCTAAACGTGACAGCAAACGGCTCATTGCACCACGGTCATACACCATGTGTTCACACAACTGAGCTAAGGTATTCACCTTACCGCGAGCAAGTAATACCACCACAATGTACTGCGCTGACGTTAAATCCATTGGCATCAACTCGGTATCCAGGTGCGTCACTAAATTCGATCGTAAATAAGACACTAATCGACCAAGATCTTGAACAGGATCAAGATCATCTATACAACATTGTCCAAGTGAAGCGGGTTCTTTCATACATTCTCAACAGAGCATTTAAAGTCATTGATAGACAGTAAATTACTAAAATAATTCAATCTTACACAATTGCTTAATTGCACTTAACTAGTGTAGCGTAAGCAAGCGGACCGACGTTAACGAGGAATACATGCAACGCAAACAACGAGATATTATCAAGTATATTGCCATAGTTATACTACTAGTGCTTTGCTGGTTAGAGCAATTTAACGGCTACATAATGGCGTTTCTTGATCAAGCCTTAGTACAATCTTCACTCGTGTACGCCTCTGCTCGCAGCGTGAATGGGATTATTTCATTATTGCAATCTGCTGAAGTTGGCATCGGCATAGCCAGTATTGCACCTGCACAACTACTTGACCCCGTTAACGATTTAGCGGAATACATTGCCGATGCCATGCGCATGTCATTAGGCTCACTCTTTATCCAACGAATATTATTTACGATTTCATCAGGCGTCTTTTTTAGTAGTTTGTTTACCGCCAGCGCTATTGGTTATTTGCTTTGCGATCACTTCGGGTATTTAAAGCAGTTAACAGGTAAATTACTCGCAAGTTTGATTTTAGTGCGGTTTTTAATTCCACTGGTGGTGTTATCAACCGGCCTTGCCAGCCAAGCTTTTTTAGATGAAGAGATTAATTCTCAAAATCAATATGTTGAAAACACCGTCGAAACTCTCAGCGCGAAAGCAAACACAACCTCTACGCTATCAGCGCAATTAAGCGCAAAAATAAATAGTCAAAAACAAACTAGTCTAGATGAGCTTGAGCTCATTGCTGTCCAACAACAGCAATTAAAAGCTGTTATTACAGATAATAAGCAACAGCTTGATGAATTAGATAAGCAAATTGAGGCAATTCAAACAACCCGCAGTTTAACCGAAAAACTTACCTTAACAGAGCTGCCACAAGCCAAGCCTCTACTCAAAAAGCAGCGAGATTTAAGGCAACAACAAGCGTCTATCAACAATCAGCTGGCCGCATTGCATCAGCAGAAAAATCAACAGCAGCAACTGCTGCATGATTATAATGACCAACTCACCGGTAATTCAGGTAATTTAATTAGCAAAGTCGTGGATACCGTTAGCAATGGCATTACTGAGATGGCCGATTCGTTGGAAGGGTTATTTATTGAGTTTTTAAACTTAGTATCACTGCTGATCATCAAACTATTCTTGATGCCCTTACTGTTTTTATATTTATTTTGTAAAGCGTTTAAAGCTATTTGGCAGCGCTCGGTACTGCAAACACTCGCGCAACTTAAATCACAAATAACCACCACTATCACGGAAAAATAATAGCTTAGGGTCAAATCAGCTCAGCCTGTGGCCTCGCAATAAAAGAGCGCTTATCGCGTTAACAATTTAAATTTAAAAACAATTAAAACAAAGCATTACCAACAAACCGAAGACAATAAGGCAAAATTAAACCCTTTAATGTCCATGGTAGCAGTCTTTATTTTGTCACGGCGTTGTCATAAAAGTTATTTAGCTTGCATCGCATACCAAGCTAACTAGGACTTTATTCATGCCAACACTTAAACCACTTGCTTATGCATTAAGCATACTTACATTCACAGCAACATTAGGCGCTTGCAGCAGCCAAGATGCTCACTCCTCACTCGCAGAGCAAACTACGCTCAAGCTTAGCAGCACGCCATTTTGGCAACAAAATAATATTCAAGGTTCACAAGCCGCTTGGCTTGTTGACGATACATGGTTACTGGCAAGTGAAAGTCAGGGTCTCATTGTAGTCTCAAAAAATGGCCAACACAGTGATGTTGTTAAGTCAGGGAATTTTGAAACCTTGTCAGTACGCTCTATTGCCGAGAATACTTTTTTGGTGGCTAGTATTGATAACGAGCATGATCAGGTTGCGATGTTTACGCTTGCTAAAAATAACGGCAATTGGCAACTAACAGAGCACCCCGAAATTGTCGTCCCACAAGCGCGACCTGATGCGGTATGCTTATTTAACAATCTCGATACTGGCAGTATTTCAGCTTTTGTTGCTGATGTGCGTGGCTTAATGACAGAAACCATAGTGTATAATCTTGCCAGCGGAGAAACCGCTAATATTGCAGTAAGAGAGTTTGCAGCTGTAAATGAAGCCGCAGGCTGTGCGGTTAATGATGCAAGCCAACAACTATTTATCAGTGAAGAAGAGCTAGGCATTTGGCAAATGAACGCCAATGCAGAATCCTCCGCAGATAAACAGCCACTGGCAATGGTGGCACCATTTGGCGAGCTCAGCAGCGGGATTGGCGTATTAACCACCAGCGCAGATGGCAGTTTATGGTTTACCACAAGCAGCGATAATAGCCTACACAGATACCATACTGAGCACAACTTGCAGCAAAAATGGCATTTAGCAGGTGAACAAAGTATCGCTGCTGTAGCCGTGACTAATAACACAGCCAACACGCAAGCCATTATCTATGATGATGAAACGGGCGCGTACCTCAGTAGCCAACTCATTTTAGAGCCACTTAGCAGCGCCACAACAAATAACACCGCAGCAAAAACAGCTCATGTGTATGCGAATAGGCAAACGACCCCCGTTGCTGCCTTTGGCGATGCCGCAGATGACCCAGCCATTTGGCTGCACCCAACAGATGCCAGCAAAAGTCTGATCATAGGTACCGATAAACGCCGCGGCCTTATGGTATACAACTTAGCGGGAGAGCAAACTCAAGCGCTGGAAGTTGGCAGAGTTAACAATGTTGATGTTCGCCAAAATAGCAGCATAGATAATCCCACTCAGACCTTGATAGCAGCCAGTAATCGCAGTGAAAATAGCATTAGTTTATTCACTGTAGATCTACACAATAACATACAGCTGCTAGGCAGCGTGGCGACAAATTTAAGTGAAATATATGGCTTATGTATGTACTCATCGCATTCTGGGAATTATGTCTTTGTAAATGACAAATCAGGGCTATATCAGCAATACAAAATTACCAACCAACAGCAAAAAGTCGCTGGCAAACTTGTGCGCGAATTTAACCTGCCAAGCCAACCTGAAGGTTGCAGTAGTGATGATGAAAACGGCGAACTGTTTGCCGGTGAAGAAGATGCTGGGATTTGGTTTATCGATGCCGAGCCCGACGCAAAACAAGCGCCGATTTTATTGCAGTCAATTAATGAACTGTTGATTGATGATGTAGAAGGCATGGAAATTTATCAAGGTGAAAATGAGCGCTTCTTAGTGGTATCAAGCCAAGGTGATAATAGCTATGTAGTGTATCGGATAAACAAGGGGGAAAATCACCCTACCCTTGAATTTACCAGCAAATTTAATATTATCGCCAATTTAGCGCAAGGCATTGATGGCGTATCAGAAACCGATGGCTTAACGGTTACAGCCAAACCTTTGCCAGGCTATCCTCTTGGCGTGTTAATTGTGCAAGATGGTTTTAACCGTATGCCACAACAGCCACAAAACTTTAAACTGGTCGATTGGCGCCAAGTACATTCACTGATACACAGCACCAACAAGTAAACTGACTGCTATAGCCGCTATTTAGCGGCTATAGCAAGGTTGTTAACCACCAAATAAGTAACACTAATACTGTTAAGCCAAGCATCGCCTTGGTTTTATGCTTTTTAATAATTCGCTCAGCTTGATTACCCGCAAAATACACCACCAGCGCTAAGCCAAAATAGCGGATTGAACGCGCGATCATGGTGGCAATTAAAAACATCACTAACGAATATTTCGTCGCGCCGGCAGCTAGCATCGCAATTTGAAATGGAATGGGCACAATGCCAAGGGTTATTACAAACCAAAAACCCTGTTGCTGCATTTGCTGTGTTACTTGTTCAAACTGCGCTGGGTTTGAAAAACTATTGATCACCCAATCACCTACCACATCAAACAAATAGTACCCTAACGCATAGCCAAATAACGCACCAATTACACAGCCTATGGTAGCCATTAAGGCTATCAGCCAAAGCTTATCACGACGAGCTTGCATCAAAGGCACGAGTACAGCTTCAAGAGGGATAGGAACGATTGTTGACTCTAAAAATGAGGCCGCAGTTATGCTGGTTAGCATGTGTTTTGAATCTATCAATTGTCGCGTTTTTTGTTTTAAGCGTTGCATAACAGCCATAGTATTACCTTGAAAAATAAAGTCATATTATCGATACAGTGCAAGCTCAATACCAGCCCTAACAGTTAAATAAAGGCATTGTTTAATAATGCTTTTCTTTATAAAAAGTAAATGAGCAGGGGGTAAAATGTGGCTGAGGCTGTAAAAATCCCAGTCAAAATTGTAAATTTTACTATAATCAATCGCTTAGAAATTAAGCAAGGCTATATTGGTTGCGTCCGTTGTTTTTAGCTTTATATAACGCTTGATCGGCACGCTTAAGTACCTCAGCAAGTGACTCATCAGCGGCCTTAAACGACACCCCAATACTCACTGTTACATTACGCTGTTTGTTTAGCTCAATAGTTCGTGCAATTGCGAGTAACTGCTGACTGAGGTCGATAGCATATTGCTGATTATCATCAGGCACATATACGGCAAACTCTTCTCCGCCAAGGCGCGCAAATACGCAGTCTTGACTCAGTACATTTGCATATAACGCTGCCAGCTCGGTCAGCACCTTGTCGCCAACATCATGACCAAATTCATCATTGATCGATTTAAAAAAGTCGATATCTATAATAATCAGAGTAAACCGCTGGGCTTGCACCTGTTGTATGTGTTGATAAAAAAAGCGTCGATTTGCTATTTTTGTTAAATAATCCGTGGTCAACTCTTTTGATAAGCATTGCTGAGTGCGCTTTAAATCAGCCATTGTTAACTTTAGCCCGTAACAGGTAAGCAGCATTCCCGCAGTACGCAAAATATCTTCGACATAAATACCGATAAATAACGGCTGAGTTAAAATTTCATCAAGCAGATCAAAGGTTAATCCTGCAGTCCAAAACGTCAAACCGAGACTTAAATAGACATAAGCAGTGGTCGACAAATTGGCTTTTTGCACGATCACAAAAATAGCCACAACAATTAACAAGTTTATAGTGTCAGTGAGTACACCGTTTAAAAATATATGCTCACTAAGTTCAGGTAAAAAAGTGCAATACAAAACAACAATCAACAGCAGTGAAAGTATAAACAGCGACGAACATGCTCGCTGTAACCACTTTCTTTCAAGCTGTTGATTAAACTCATTTTCACAGTATGCCATACGCGATTATCACTGCTTGAATTATCATCTATTATGGCTAACCTTAGCACAAAAACATGAACATATGCTGCACTGAGCGGTAAATAGTAAACGCGATTTTAACGAGAAAAATATGTATTTAAGCTGAGCTCAAGTTACTCAGCAGTACTGCCAGTTGCAGCGTTAAATTAGTTAGCCACAACATTTTTTGTATTTTTTATTGCTACCACATAGACAAGGATCGTTGCGCTGTGGCGTTTTTGCAAAAACTTGGCTAACGGGCTTCTGTAACACAATTTCTAAAGGCGCTATATTTTCAGCAAGCTCGCTATCAACAATGATCTCTGCAAATAGCTCGTTGGCCGTTAAAATGGCGATAACTTCACTTTCACGTTCATGGTTTGGTACGCACAATTGCAGTGGATTGCCTTCACTGCCTGGCTTTACTTTTGGTTTAGGTTGATACGTACCTTGATTGTGCTTGCCCATGATATCGGGCTTACCACGATAGAAAAATTTTGACACCGGCGTTCCTAACTGTCGTTTACAGCAACTCACTGTGAGTCACTAAAGGCTGCGCAGTCTAACAGAGTTTTAAGCTGTTAGCGCGCCCACTTTAATACCTCACTACCACAGAGTAGGACTAATCTTCGTCAGGCGCTTGTGCGGCCTTTATTCGCTCTTGATTCTCCTGCATTTGTTCAAACGCCGCTTTAATTTCATCAAGTACTGAATCAACATCAGCTGCAGCATGATCATCTGCGATATCACCGTGAAGCACGGTTTCAGGGGTTAATTCACCAGCTTGGTACAAGGCCCACATTTCTTCACCAAAACGTGTGTCGAGTATTTCTGGTGCGTACTGCCCGTAATACAAACGCATATTGCGTACGTCGCGTAAAAACATTTCTTGAGCATTATTATTTGCCGCTGCATTCACCGCCTGCGGTAAATCAATCACCACCGGACCATAGCTGTCTACTAACACATTAAATTCAGATAAATCGCCATGCACAATACCCGCACATAACATTAAACGAATGTAATGCACCATAGTGGCGTGATCTTCAATTGCCTGCTCAGTAGTTAAACTGACATCATTTAAACGCGGCGCAACATCACCGTCATTATCAGTGACTAAATCCATGATCAGTACCCCATCATAACAACCATGAGGCTGTGGTACTTTTACACCAACCCGAGACAGCGTGAAAAGTGCATCAACTTCTGCATTTTGCCACACGTTTTCTTGTTCTTTACGGCCAAACTTAGAGCCTTTCTCCATCGCTCGACCACGACGACTATTTCGTACTTTGCGTCCTTCTTGGTATTTTACAGCTTGTTTAAAACTTCGCTGTTGCACATCTTTATAGACTTTCGCACAACGAATATCATTGCCGCAACGAACGACATACACCGAGGCTTCTTTGCCACTCATTAACTGGCTGATGACTTCATCAACGATACCGTCTTCGATTAACGGTAGGATCTGTTTTGGCGTTTTCATAACACGTTTATACCGTACTTAGGCATACTTTTTAATCTTCTCGCAAACTATTTTATTTGATAGACCCTTACGTTAAAGCAAAAGCACACGAAAACCAATGCTAATAACCGCACAATCGAGTTTATCAAACAGGTTAAATAACAAAAAACTTGACTAAATCAGCTAAATCCACAAACTGCGAGGTTAACAGCCTAAATTATACTTACTTTATATGAATTCAGAAATACGCTATCACTTTCAATCGGCGCAAATAGCTAATCGTTTTTTAAACGAATTAAAACACTGGCCTATCGCTCGCGTAACAACAAAACTGCTCAATGGGGGTTTTGATGTAAAAGTAAGTTATCAATTTGATGGCGTAGGATTTGACTACACCTGTGCGGAACTTGATGAATTAGCCGCAAAGCATGCCGGTGAAGAAGTTAGTTAAACTTAATTGTGCGTGCTCAATGTTGGTTGCTAAGCATACAATAATATACATTTTAAATTCTCTCAGCTATGTTATAAAAAGTTTCTCATTAACATAAAGGCGCTGGCATGCAAAACCCACTCTCAGATCACATCCCTCAAGAAGCTTTTGACTGGTACGATGAATACGCCCATGGAAAAATGGACCGACGCACCTTTATGAAAAAACTTGCAAGCTTAGCTGCATTGGGCTATTCAATGGCCGTTTTAACAGCGGCATTATTACCAAATTATGCCCTCGCCGAACAAGTTTCGTTTAATGACGAAGCAATCAAAGCCACTTACCAAACCTTTGATTCACCCGATGGCCACAGTAAAGGCCAAGGTTATTTGGTCGTTCCAACAGGGTTAACTGGCACACGCCCAGTGGTCTTAGTGATCCATGAAAACCGTGGGTTAAATCCATATATTAAAGATGTTGCCCGTCGCTTAGCAAAAGCTGGTTTTATTGCTTTTGCACCCGATGCGCTATTTCCACTTGGCGGCTACCCAGGCAATGATGACGAGGGACGAGCAATGCAGCGCTCTATGGATCAAGAAAAAATCCAAAACGATTTTGTCGCTGCGGCTAGATTCTTAAAATCGCACCCGCAAGGTAACGGTAAACTTGGCGCCGTTGGTTTTTGTTTTGGCGGCTACATTGTTAATTACTTAGCGGCTGTTGACTCAACACTGTTAAATGCTGGCGTGCCCTTTTACGGCACTCCTGCCAGCGAAGCGCTGCGTAAAAATATTAAAGCCCCCTTAGTTATCCAACTTGCCGAGCTCGATGAGCGCGTCAATGCAACATGGCCCGATTATGAGCGTGACTTAAAAAGCCTCGGTGTTGACTATAAAATGCATATGTACCCGAAAACCAACCATGGCTTTCATAACGATTCAACTGGACGCTACGATAAAGAAAACGCCGAACTTGCTTGGCAACGAACGGTCGCATTTTTTAACGAAAAACTCGTATAACTTCAGCGCAGTGTTTAGTAACATAGCTAAGCACTGCCACACTCTCAATTACTAAACTCATTAAAGAAACCGCTGCCCTCATGAGCAAATTTTTTCTCCTAAAGTACGTCACATTTTTTATCGGCTGTATGAGTTGTTTTATTTTGCATACTCAGTTTGCAGTTCCCGCTGTTATCGCGTCCTGTTTAACCGGACTTATTGGTAGTTTTATTGCTTTTCCAAAGCAGTATGAAAACCATCCTTACGCTGCTATTTATGCTGGCAGTTTTGCCGGTATGTGCTCACAAGGTTTGATCAATAGTTATTGGGAACTTGCCATTATTTCTTTAATTGGCGCTATGTTATATGTGCTGACTGCGAAGATGTTTACTGGTTTTGGCGGGAAATTAGGTAGTATTGCCTTCATCAGCGTGGCTTTATTTGTCTTAGCGAAAGGGATCGTATGATGAATTTAGCAGCAATCCTATTAGCATTACTTGGCGCATTCTCGACCTTTTATTTGGCTAAGCACCATCGTCTTGATGCGATTCGGGCCTCTGCCATTTTATCTATCGTCGCTTACCTTATTCTACTCCCCACCGAATTCAACGCCGAGCTATACAGCAGCATTTTTTTTGGTGGCTCCTTTATTGGCATGAGTGCGCCAAAACGCTTTGGTATCTATACGCTATTTTCATCCAGTATTATATTTGCTGTCATGTTTGAAAATTTAATCCCTTACTTTAATAATTTTGGGGGCGCCTTGGGCGTGAGTGCATTCTTATCGGTGTGTATTTGCCAAGTGGCGATTATACTTGGCGCTCCGCGCAGTACAAAGCACCACTAGTTAAGATGCGCTCTGTGGCAATTAAACTTAATGAAGGACATAATTTGTTACTTAAAATAGTCTACAAACCCACTTAAATTGTAGCTTTTTAATAACCATAAAATGTACTATAAGGTATTGGAACAGAACGTAAATAACAGGATAGTTATGCAAAATCGTTTATTAATATTAAGTATTTTTGTATTGCTAAATAATGGCTGTACAACCTTGAGTCAGGATGAGTGTAGAACAGCCAACTGGGAAAGTTTAGGTTATGAACACGGCGTAAATGGTGGTGATTATGCCGATGGCATAACAAAGATCGCGGCGTGTAACGATTACAATATCAACCCAAACATTGAACAATTTAAAACTAGCTACGAGGATGGCTTAGCCGTGTATTGCCAACCTGAAAACGGCTTTACTCTGGCTATGCGCGGAGTCTCATATAACGGTGTATGTAACAACCGTGCATTTCGAAAAGCGTGGGAAGAAGGTAACGACCGTTATCAAATCCAACAACGTCGCATAGCAGTTGATAACCGTATAACCGAGCTAAAACAACAACTCTCTGAAATTAATCAGCAGTTAAACAGCAATAACATCACGCAAACGCAGCGCAAAGAGTTAAATACACAACAACGCCAATTAGAACGTGAGTTAAAAGACTTAAGACGCGAAAAATCCTTATTACCACTATTGAATAAAGCCTCAACAGTTGAAATTACCTTTCCTTAATTATCTTCTGCCCAGCCTGTAATCATAGGGCTGGTATATATTACGCGCAGCAAAAATCGAAAGGTAACTCCCACCAATCAGCGATAAGAGCGCAGGCCTATAAATAGGTAAGAATTCTATTTAGCTGTTGAAAAGCAAGGACAGCTTATGATGAATCAAAATATTTAAAAGCGCTAAAACAAAAGGAATTAATATTGTGCTAGGCAATGACGGTTTAGCGTCATTGAGAGATGTTTGGATAAATATTTATTACGGGAGATGAACCGCTCATTGCACTTCCAGCTATAAAAAGCGCATACTGGGTGGTGTGGGGGCTGGAGGTTAGAGACCTCCGGCCTACCCGATTAGCCGTATTTAACTCTTTAGAAGAAATCTACGCAGCTCTCGTTCTTGACGCATGACATGTAAAATATAAACTTTATCGCTATCAACTTTATAGAAAGTACGACAAGGATTAACATTAACGTCACGGTAATTTAAGTTAATTAACTCCAGCGGTGTTTTACCCGACTCGGGGTGACTTTCTAATCTAGATATTTTATCAAATATTTTTTTGAGTCAATATTTTAGCCGCTGGAATATTACTTAAGGCAATATATTCAGCAATATCATTTAAATCATCGAGAGCTGATGACGTCCATATTACTTCAGCCATTTGCTCATTTTTTCTTTTGCTTCTTGATTTGAAAATGTATGACCATTTTTAATTGCTTGCTCACCGCGTGCTACACCTTCAAGAATAGCCATTCGCTGTTGCATAAACTCATAATCATCGACATCAACTAAATAAGCAGATGGTTGACCACGTTCAGTAATTAATACGGGTTCTTTAGAAGCATGGAGATCCGCTAAAATTTTGGTAGCTTGACGTTTAAGGGTCGTAACAAGTTCAACTCTCATAATAAATCCAATACATGACCAAATAATGTATCACTACAGTATCACACAAACTAGAGGTTACAACTATACGGCTAGCAGCTTTATCAGAGGACACTTTCCCTATTTTCACGCAAAAATGTCCTTCTTTTATGTGCTTCTATTAATAGCAAATAGTGTAAATTATTGCTAACTATAAATATTACCCTTGGGGTAGGTTATTTTATTATGCAAAAAGAGAAAAGTTTCCTCACAGGTCACCCTAGTAGTAGTGACTTAGATTAACTAAAACCTCAATGACCGTATATCGCTCGATACCAACTATCGGCTGAGTGCCAATTGCGGACATTCAGTATTTGAATTTAAGTCTATACTGATGGTCGCAAATGCCACCAAGGCGGTCATTCGTCAGATACTAAAAAGCAGCCTCGAAGTTCAACGTATCAGAGAAAGACACTGAAACTTTTTAATATTTCAGTGCCTATTGCATATTCCAGAGCATCGTGAACAGCGGGGTAACCGGTGTTCAAATCACTGGAATATACATCATTTATTAAATGATAACCTGATTTTGTGACTAATAAGAAAACAGGCGGGCTCCCTAATTTCATTTATTAGTCGATTGCTACTTTCCCAAATGACTCAAGTTTCAAAAATTTAGACTTAAATAAATGCGGCGGTATTTTCTTTTTTAATAACCCATGAAAATTTTCATCATGCGTTGAAATAATAAGTTGTTTATCAAATTCAAATGCAATATTTCTGAATAAATCAATCACACTTAAAACATTAATCGAATCCATAGACTGAACGGGATCATCAATAAAAATACAATGTGTATCATTGCCATCGTAATCTTTAGTATTTAAAGCCTTAGCTAAAAATATACTCAAACTCAGTACATTGATTTGAGCAGAACTAAAATAAAGTGATGGGGCAATAATTTCATTATTGTCCTGATCTTTAACTTTGATATGTAATTCGGGTTTAGAGTTTGAAGCTTCATAGCTAAATTCAATTTTTTTGAATTCCGGGTGAGGATCTATCGTCTTGTATATTTCGTTAATAACATCTAAATAAAAATAGTCATTTATATAAGCTTCGATTCTATCGTCTATTAACTTTATATCTACTTTCAAAGTTGTTTGTAATTTTTCTAATGAGCTAATTTTTAGAGATAGTAGCTCTATTTCATTTTGCAATTTAACCGATTCACTTAACTTCAATGCTTCATCAGCAGAGCTCTCCAACATTTTCAAAAAATTAAGTCGCTCATTAATCTTTTGAATATCCTGATCTATAGACTGATTTTGTACTTTTGCATCTTTATATCTTTGTTCCACATCAAAAACGGTAATCTCAACTATTTCAGGGAATATATTAGAATATTTTTTAAGTTTTTCAGATTCAGATTTTACAGTTTGCTCTGCCTGTACAATCATTCTTTGCTGTTCATCATCGGTTAATTTTTGTAACGCATTGGGCAATTTATCTTCGCCTGTTTTTATTTTTTCAGACAACTGCTGGATATTATTTTTTGCTGTTTGAACATAAATTGAGTAATTGAGATTTAATTTTCTAAATTTTTCACGTAAAACATCAACATCTAAAGAAAGTTCAACGTCTTCAATACGGCATATTTCAATAAATTGTTGGTATAACTTAGAGTCTTCCATCCCTTTTATTCTTTGAGCAATTAAAAGATCTTCATCACGTAACGTTTTAAAGGGGTTATCTAGCTTTTGTATGGCTTCTAATTTTTGCTGTATGTTGTCGTTTGTTGCTGCAAGAGTGCGTTCCGTATCTTCAATTGATTTACGCAAATAAGCACTATACTCTGCTTGATTCATAGACAGGCTGCTTTTTAAGATCGACTCATACTCATCATTAGAATACCTAATCTCGCTATTCAACCGAGATTTATCATTGGTCAATGATTCGATACTGGCTTTTAATTTAGCCATAAAATCTAAATATTCTTGAATTTGTAGATTTTTATATTCATCGTACTTAGACGAAATCGCTTCATTCTCTTTTTCCAAGTCCTTTATTTTAGATGCAATTTCCGACTGGGATTGGATTAGCGCACTAGTAATCGAATCAAGAGCTTTATTATTTTTAACTTCGGCTTTGAGTGTTTCAAAATTTTGATGTGGATGAGAACACAATGGGCAATTATTGGTTTCTGTGTGTTCAATTATTTGACTACCCAATTTAATCAATTCAGAAATAGCACTTGAGTGTTGCTCTATTCTAGCTATTTCATTTTTCTTAGCCGTCAGGTCAAGATTTAACTTATCAATTCTTAAAATATTTTCTTTAAATTCAGTATGAAATTGATTAAATAATTTAACGTCTATACGCTCCATTTCTGCTGCAACTGGGGTATGAATATCGAAGTTATTAACATACTTAAGTTGGGTATTCTGCTTTTCTAAATCGAGATTTTTATTGCTAAGCTCTTTTACAAGTTCTTCATTTCTAATTTTAAGCTTTTGCAAACGTTTTTCTAGTTCAGTTTTTTGAACAAAAAGGGATTGACTATTTTTTTCTTTTTCTAGCAATGAATTAGATTCAAGCTTAGTCTGGTGCTGTAACTTTTCAGCTTCTAAAACTTGCACTGTAAGCAATTTTTTTTCATTTTCTATTAGCACTAAGTCTTTTTTAAGTTTTTTGTTTTTAGCTAATAAACCATTTTTTTCTGATAACTTTTTAAAAAAGCTATCTTCATCATTACAAATTTCCGATATCTGCTCATAACGGTTGGTTAATGTAGATAACTTCAACTCAAGCTTTATTAAGTCATCTTTTTGGTGAGTTAACTGCTGTTTTATCCTAAATAAATGAATTGGTTCTCTAGCATTTTGAATGCGATAAATTGATGATTTAATAAATTCAAAACTCTCAATAAAACCTAAATACAAGCCTTTAAGTTGGTTTTTCTGTATAGCGTCTTGGTCTAAAGTGTCTAATAAATGTCTAATTTCCAACTTCAACAGTTTATATTTAGCCTCATCAAAATCGCTTTGAATAGGTGTTATACTTAAACCGAAATTGTTACATTGAGTAATTAATTCACCCAATTTAGTTAGAATAGTACCATCAGCATTAACTTTTAATAATGCACTATCTTTACCTAGCTTTGTTTTGTTATCCGTTTTAACCGAAGTATTAATGTCATCTAATATTTTTTGGATTTGTTTACGTTTATAGTTTAATTCAGAAAGTTCATTTACATGGTTTTCAGCAAATTTTTCATATCTGGTAGCAGGATCGGTTTCACGCAAAAAAGCGTCTATGGCTTCTTGTGATAACATTAAATCACGGAAGTACTTTTTATTTTCTGGCGTGTCTGAATCTCTAAATAAATAATCTCTATGATTACCATTTTTACGCTTTAAGACCTTATTAAAAACTTGATTATCGCTGGTAACAATATCGACCTTTGTATCTAATGATTTAGATGCTTTAGAGTTTCTTAAAATATAAGAGCCTTTTTTAGATAACTTATCGTTTTTAACTCGAACTTTGTCATCTCGTATATAACGCGTCACATTATTAGTAATGCAAAAATCGACAGCATCATAAAAGGATGTTTTACCAAAACCATTGGGGGCATAAATAGAAACTATATTAGCAACATCGCTTTCATTGCCATGAGAGAAATCAAATATCCCATCTTTTTCTTCAAGGTAAGATTTAAACGCTTGGATTTTAACTTGTTTGATTTTCATTTATACGAATCCTTTCTATTTCTTCGCCGATCCAAGATTTTCGCTGTTCAATTGAATTATCACTAGCATCTAAAGGTATATCGACATTTAAAATTCGATTTGCCACATCTGATAAGCTAACGTTATCTTTACTATTGGACGTCATTTTTTGAGCCAATCGAATATTACTCGATAAAATTCGTTCATTAAGTAATTTACTAATTTCATCTTCCGTTAATTGTTTTTTAATATCGTCAATAACAATTTTACGTATAGCAAATTTATCGTTCTCAATCTTGTACTTAATTTCTTTGCTTACTGCTCTCGGACAAATAAAAATTAAATAGCAGTTCCACTTAGAAAAACTGTCATTTAAATTACTAATAAATTCAATCGCGATCTCATTAGTAATTCGTTCCCAATGTTCAACTAACGTTGCTTCTTCGTTTAACTTTATGCAAATACATGAAAGCCTAGATTTCGATGTAATTGAATATACAAAATTATATAAATCAAAATGGTTAGAGTTTAAGAACTCGCTGTTTATTTCTAAATTTTCAGGTACAAATGATGAAATCATTGTTTCTCTCCACAGCTCAAATACTTTGAATAACTATCTATTAGTTGATTTTTCATTTCTTCTAGGTGTACAACAGTTAAATTGTCAAAGTCAGCTTCCCTGTCACTCAGGCTAAATTTATTCAATTTGGCCATATGTAAAATAGATATATTTTTCGATCTTTTAGAATGAATATGAGCAATTGAATCTGGATCGTCTATTCCATTCGCAATAAAAGATGGCAAATTTTCAGGATCTCGATATTTGTTTAGCTGATCAGGCTCATCCGGCCTTTCTGAGCCGTTGTGTATAAGTATTAAGTAGCCTTCATTAACCAAATCGCCACAATCGAACAGTACGATATCCTTTAATTTATTTTTCCAACTCTCATCAATAAAATACAAAAATTTAAAGTTTTTAGTTAGGTAATTTACAAATTCTTCATCCCACTCAAATTGCGAATCAAGTAATTCGTATACTTGTAAAAACTCTAAAATAGAAGTCCATAACTCTTTGTTTTCAATTGATTTTGGCTCGTTATTTAACTCATTAATTAACTTTTTATTTTTTTGAATTAAGCTATAAGGAGTAAACGAGGCTTGTTCAATTTTATCTTTTGATAAGTTAGTAAATAGTTTTGCTAACTTTTCTTTGGTTTGTGGGTTAAAAAAAGATAGAGATTGGAAAGCTTCTGATGTTAACTCGCTCAAAGAACCAAGATAAGGAGGACAAATAGGTAATAAATTATTCTCGTCTAGGATTTTCTGCAAATTTTGAATTGGTACAGAGCAAATACGATTTACATACGCATCGGGATTGTGAACCCGATATTCTATAGCAGCCAAATAAACTTTATTATCTGTGATATCAAACAGCCCACCACCAGAAAAACCTTCCAGCCCACTGATTTCAACGTTATCATCAGCTTTACATTCAAGTTTATCAGAACTTACGCTACAGACAGTAGCTGCATAACTTTCAATCCACTCTTTACGTGGCTTTTCTTCATTTCTATGATTTGCTGAGAATTGAGGGAAACCCCATAGTTGTAACCTTTCGTCAAACTGACAAGTATTATGTTTTGTTAATATATCCGATTCTAAATATTCAACTTTCAATATCACTAGATCAACATCGTTATGATAGTAGAAATCAAAAAGAGCTATTTTAGTATCAGCTGTCGTGTAGATCTCAATATCATTCTGTAATTTAAAGCCTTTAGAAATATCATTTTTATCAACTTGAATTACATGCTTTGCTGTAACCACATAACTATATTCTTGAGTCATCGGCTGCAAAATAACACCGCTGCCATCATCAACTACTACAGTATTTTTTCTTATTATATCTTGCGGGTTAGCCATAATTAAAAAATTGTACCTTGATTAGATAACTTAAAGCCTTGAGCTTCCAGGTCTATTTTTTCTTGTGGATTATTGAATATTTTAGGAATAACTAACTCAGGGTAGTTAAAATAAATAGTTACGTTTGGCTTCGCTTGATAAATTCGCGCTAAAGTTAATTTATTTGGCAAACCATGCTTGGATGAGTTGGTTGACACAACAAAATTATCACAATTAATTAAATTTAAAAATTCGCTGCTGGTGTTATATTGACTGCCATGATGCGATAGTTTTACAAAATCAAATTGATTAGTAAAACCTTTTGCAAATAACTGTTTCAAACTATCAACGACAACATGATCATGCGCATCACCTAATAGCATAATTTTTTGCCCCTGATATTCAAAAATAAAAGCAATTGAACTACCGTTGTGAATAGATTTATCTTCTTTAAATTCATCGTTTTCTAATAGCTCGGCAAAACCTTTTGAATAATCCGTATTTCCGGCAGAAGTCAAATTAGAACTGGTTTCTTTCTTCCATTTTACGAGTAATTTTTCTAATTTGTCTTTAGTGGGTGATAATATGGAAAATGTTGCTCCAAACCGTTCTATTTGTTGACCTGCCAAGATTAACTCTTGATGCCAGATTGCTTTATTTTCTAAAATAGATTCAAAAGTAACACCTTGGTTAATACTAGTTAAGCCGGAAACGTCATCTCTGATCTGCGATGCTTCTACAAAATTAGAGTTGTCTATTTTTTTACCAAAATGTTCAAAAATTAATTTTCCAGAATTAAACCAAACTTCCTGTGTTAGTTCGTTTAGTAACTCATTTTGCTTGAATCCAGCTAATATGCCAGCAATGTGATCATCATCAACATGAGTTAAAATGAGTAAGTCAATTTTATGTCCTTGTGATTTAATTTTAGCCAACTCATTTTTTAATGGCCCTGGACGATTTGATCTACGGTAAGTATTAGTTGTGCCACCATCAACTAATATATTTCGCAAGATAGCACCATCAAACTTCCCTTGTATTAAAACGCAATCTCCATGTTCAGCTTGCAATATTTTTGTTGTAAAACACATGCTCAATTCCTTTTATAACATCTATTTATCATATAATCTTGCAACTGAATAATATTTCTAATTATAAAACTAAAATTTAGTACAATCATTCCCAAAAATTGTTAATGAATATGCATTATAAATTACTTTAACTCAACCGTTTTTCGATAGTCCATATTGGTCTTTGAAGCGTATGTTGTTCTACACTATTTGTAATTTCTCTTTTTGGGCAAAGTGAACTTTATAAGTTGAGTGTTCAGAGAATTCTAGATAAGTCCACTGTTACCATTTAGATATTTGATATCAACGGCTGCTTTAAGCTTGAAGCAGTCATACAATGTAAAAAATCCGACTGACTGCTTTTCGCTCATAGCTGTCTGTCAGATGAAATATAAACCTATTTTTCAAAACTGTAAGATCAGATATGAGCCCCATAATTTATGCGTGTTAATAATTTATGCGTCTTCTTCTTTGCTTATTAAATCGGCCATACGTTGACTAATTTCATCATCGTTGAGATCTTCCTTATGAGTGCCGATTGTCCAAACATGGCCAAATGGGTCTTGTAAAGTGCCCGCTCGATCACCGTAAAATTGGTCGTGCACTGGGCGAACTTCTGTTGCACCTTCTGCAATTGCTTGAGCAAATACAGCATCCACATCCGCAACGTACAGCATTAAACTAACCGGTGTGCCGCCCAGCTCATCGGGGCTTTTAAAATGCACTTCGGGGCACATATCTGAAAGCATAATATGCGAATCACCAATTTTAATCTCCGCATGGGCAATACCACCATCAGGTAAAGGCATTTGCATAATAAGCTGCGCGTTAAATACCTTGCAGTAATAATCTATTGCTTTTGCTGCACCGTTAATTATCAAGTAAGGAGTAATTGCATGATACCCCTTTGGAATTGCTGAAACTGTCATTATTGTTCTCCTAATATATAGCTGCTTTAAAAGCGTAGTATAAAGCCTGAGAATGTCAGCTAACGGCAGTAGTATTTAACCCTGTGAATATTACTGCTAAACGGCTAACAGACTATGGTCGCATATCGGGTTTATAGAAAAGGGCTTACATTTTGTAGGGTCTCTCACACATTTATACACAGGATCCTGCTATGCAAGGCAACTATCAACAACAATATCAGTCGTTTATTCACGATCCAGCCGAATTTTGGTTAACACAAGCAAAACGCATCCCTTGGTTCAAAGCCCCGCAACACGCTTACACACAAGATAATGACGGCCTTTATCATTGGTATGCAGATAGCCAGCTCAATAGCTGTTATCTGGCATTAGATCAACATGTTGCAGCTGGGTTTGGTGAGCAAACAGCGCTAATTTATGATTCCCCCGTCACTGACAGCAAGTGCACATATAGCTATTTACAACTTCAACAAGAAGTCGCTAAATTTGCCGGTGTAATGCAATCATTAGGTGTTGTAAAAGGGGATCGTGTCGTCATTTATATGCCAATGATCCCGCAGGCTGTTATTGGTATGTTGGCATGCGCTCGCTTAGGAGCGATTCATTCTGTGGTATTTGGTGGATTTGCCGCCCATGAATTAGCGGTACGCATTGATGATGCTAAACCCAAATTAATCCTCAGTGCCTCATGTGGGGTTGAGGTGAATTCAGTCATTGCTTACAAACCACTTATTGATAATGCAATAAAGCTTGCCGAGCATAAAGTTGCGCACAGTATTATTTATCAACGCAAACATATTACAGCAAAGCTCAATGCTACGGACATCGATTGGGAGCAGGCCATGCAAACAGCTGAACCCGCCGATGTAGTTCCCGTTGCAGGTGATCACCCGCTTTATATTCTATATACATCAGGCACAACCGGCACGCCAAAAGGCGTAATACGCGAAAACGCAGGCCATGCTGTTGCTATGCATTACAGTATGGAAACAGTCTATGGCATGCAACCTGGAGAAGTATTTTGGGCAGCGTCTGATATTGGCTGGGTGGTGGGCCATTCTTATATTGTCTATGCGCCATTAATGTTTCGATGCACCACAGTACTTTATGAAGGAAAACCCGTACGCACACCTGATGCCAGTGCATTTTGGCGAGTAGTTGAAGAGTATCAAGTAAACGCTTTATTCAGTGCGCCAACCGCTTTTAGAGCGATCAAAAAAGAAGATCCCACCGCTGAGGGCTTTAAAAAGTACGATACCACGAGTTTAAAACGATTATTTTTAGCTGGTGAGCGGTTAGATCCCGCAACCTATGCATGGTTAACCGAACACACTCAGTTACCTGTGCTTGACCATTGGTGGCAAACAGAAACAGGCTGGGCAATTGCATGCAACCCTATCGGCATTGAGCAACTAAATACAAAGCCCGGTAGTGCAACTGTCCCCACTCCAGGTTTTGATGTACAAATTCTAAATGTCGATGGCAGCCAATGTGCAGCAAACGAACAAGGCGCGGTAGTGATCAAATTGCCATTACCACCTGGGTGTTTACCAACTATTTGGCAAAACACAAAACGCTATAAAGCAGGCTATTTAAGCGAATATCCTGGGTATTATTTAACGGGTGACGGCGGTTACTTAGATGACGACGGTTACCTGTTTATTATGGGTAGAACCGACGATGTGATCAATGTGGCAGGTCATCGGCTTTCAACCGGTGAAATGGAAGAGATTGTGGCCGCCCATCCCGCAGTAGCAGAATGTGCTGTATTTGGCGTAAATGACTCACTCAAAGGGCAATTGCCAATGGCGATGATCGTATTAAAAAACGATTTTATTGGTAACCCCACTGACGTTGAGCAACAATTGATCCTCGCCGTTCGTAATCAAATTGGTGCTATCGCCTGTTTAAAAAATATCGTCAGTGTTGAACGTTTACCAAAAACACGCTCAGGTAAAATTTTACGTAAAAACCTCCGTCAACTCATTGATGGGGATGAACTGCAGATCCCATCAACCATTGATGATGCCAGTATTTTTAGCGAAATAAGCCAGCAGTTAAACGATCGTTAATCGCATCAAAACAAGGCTGTAACCCAACGTTATAGCCTAGTAACTACATCTTTAAATAAAAATCCTTACATAGGGCAATATACTCATCGCTATATTGCCCACCTTCAGCATGAATCGTTAAACTAGTTTGCTCGCATGGCTCTGCCTGATAGGCAAAACACATTAAGCTGCGACTTGGCACTTTTGCTTTCGTCGTGTTCACCAAACAATGGCGCACTAAATGCAGCCCTTGTCGTTGTGCTTGAGCGATAAATAACTGCGCCTCAGGACACGGCAAAATAACGTTAAAAAAACTATTTTGATGACTCAAATTTTTAAATGCGCTGAGTAACTCACTAAAACTTAAGCTATCTGTATGACGTGCGGTATTACGGGCTAAGTCCTCCCCTTTTAAACTGGCGTTAAAATACGGCGGGTTACTGATCAGCACATCAAATTTAATCTCACTGGTTACTTGCTGAATAGCTTTTTGCATCAACCTAATATCTGGCCATGGGCTATTAGCAAAATTTTGCTGTGCATCAGCACATGCATTGCCATCAATTTCAACGGCGCTAACGGCCATACTGGACTTACGTTGCTTGCACATTAGTGCCAACAAGCCAGTTCCCGTACCAATATCAAGCAACCGCTGTGCGGTGGCTAAATCAGCCCATGCCCCCAGTAAAATCCCATCCGTTGAGACTTTCATCGCGCTGCGGGTTTGCGCTACTTTAAATTGTTTAAACACAAAGCCTGACATTTTTTCACCTTTTCATTCACCAACTGGCGGATAGCGCGTATAATTAACGGCAATTGTCCTCTATTTTTGACACTCTATGCAATTTTCTGATTTTGATATTGATAACAAGCTACTACAAGCCGTTGCTAAAATGGGTTATGAAACCCCTACCAGCATTCAACAACAAGCAATTCCTGAAGCGCTGCAAGGGCGTGATATTTTAGCCTCTGCACCAACCGGTACTGGTAAAACAGCGGCATTTTTGATCCCAGCGATTCAATACTTACTTGATTTTCCGCGTCGTGAACCTGGTTTTGCCCGCGTGTTAATAATGACACCAACGCGCGAGTTAGCTTATCAAATTCATGAACAGTGTGAACTACTTGCCAAAGGCACTCACCTTAAAATAGGCGTAGTAACTGGCGGTATTAACTACGGTACGCACAAAGAAATTTTTGAAAAAAATAACGACATTTTAATTGCCACACCAGGGCGATTAATGGAATACCTAGAAACCGAAAACTTCCACGCTGAAAATGTCGAAATGCTTATTTTAGACGAAGCCGACCGCATGCTAGACATGGGCTTTCGTAAAGAGATGATGCGCATTTGTGAAGAAGCTAAAAACCGTCGTCAATGCTTTTTGTTCTCAGCCACTCTTGAAGGCGACAGTGTTGAACGTTTTGCAGAGCAAATATTAAATGACCCTGCACTGCTTGAAGCGGAGTCATCACGTAAAGAAAAAGCCAAAATTCACCAGTGGATCCATTTAGCCGATGACTATCATCATAAACTGGAATTACTGGTTAATACCCTAAATGGTCCTGATGTAAGCAAAGCGATTGTGTTTGTTAAAACCCGTGAGCGCCTAGAAACCTTAATTGGCGAGTTAACTAACAACGGTGTTAAAGCTGCATGGCTGCGTGGTGAAATGCCACAAGACAAACGTATGAAAGCGATGGAAAACTTCCATTCTGGTCGGACTAAAATTTTAGTCGCAACCGATGTTGCCGCCCGTGGTATTGATGTTGCGGACATCAGCCATGTAATTAACTTTGATATGCCGCGTACCGCAGATGTGTATGTGCATCGTATTGGCCGTACTGGCCGCGCCGGTAAAAAAGGCATCGCGATTTCATTAGTGGAAGCCCACGATATTGCAATTGTTGCCAAAGTTGAGCGTTACACTGAGCAAAAGCTGAAACGTCGTGTTATCAAAGGTCTTGAGCCACAACATAAAGAAGCTAAATTACCGATCAAAAAGCTTAAAGATCCGGCTAAAATAAAAGCCCGTAAAAAAGCAAAAACGAAAGTCAAAAAGAAAAAATAACAGTAATTAACCTAAATTCTGGATAATTAACAAAGCCGAGCAACTACCTAAGCTCGGCTTTTTAGTTTTTGTGCTGCCTTTTACTGGCAAACACCTAAGTGGTCTGATCCAGCAAGGTAGAGCTAGCCTTCGCCACTAAACACATACTCATGGTTTAGTTGCGGTGTTCCTGTAATAAAATTAGAAGTTGCGTATTTCTACAGTTGAATTACTAAACTCGAACTTATTAATTTTGCCGCATTGAGCAACATGATTAGTACTAACATAAGGGGTGTTTGCTTGCGCTATATCGCCCTCCCAGCCCTGACCATTTTTAATAAACGCTTTGACCTCAAACCAGCCATTAACCGCTTTGCTGCAATCCATATCAACATCGAGCAGCCAATAATGCTCCCCCCAAATATTTAGCGGTGTAACACCAAAGCCATCGTTAGCAACGGTTTTTTCTGCTCCCCAAGTTACGGGCCAAATATTAGTGGTCCAATCGGTTGCCGTGCCTTGCGCTTCAGTACTTTGGCCACTTTCAACACCGTACCAATCTAGGTAGTTGTCGTTCGCTTTCCAAGGACTGGTAGTGGCATTTTTTAAATTATTGTGGCGAATTGGCATCGCACATTCAAAATTACTTGTTTGGCAGTTACGTCCAAGGTTTGTGTTTGCATAAACATGGTCAATCCCGCCGCGAATAAACATATCTTGGCCACTTTGCGTTTGTGCGCTAATAAATATCACAGTGCGCTGCCAATCACTCTCAGGATCGGGGGTGGTGCTTGTGGTTAACTTGGCATTTTTATGAATAGCCATTGCATCCCACGCAGCCACATTTAAGTTAATAGTGCCATTAGCATTAACCGTTATAACTTCACCAGTACAACTTGTTGCATCATTAGTCAGATGTCCTTTTAACACGTTACAGTATTGTCCTGGAGTCATATCTGTTTGCACGGTGGCATTGAGTGTTGACTCTTCTTTGTTAATTGCGACATGGCCAGCGCTTCCTCTACCAAAGGCTATTTGATTATTTGTATTATCCCACCAATTGGTTGTTGCCCAGTTATCTGTCGTGTTATTTCTAAAATCTACGCCACCGGCAATGTATGACCAACGATGTTCACATTGCCAATTACTTGCAAAGCATTCTAAATTACCGTTGTTATGCACAGGTACGCTTGGGCCACCGGCATCAGTATCACCATCAAAGTCATAACTAGACATTACTTTTGGATAACCATACGGGTAAGCCAACATAAATACATTTGCTAAGTCGTACAAACGGCCATCGGCAAAGGTAATTACATTGCCAGCGCCACCATGACCACGTTGATTATCGTGATTATCTACAAATACCACAGCTGATGCACTTGGCATAAATCCCCAGCCTTCACCAAAATTACTTAACCATGCGAGTGAGCCATTTCTAAAGGTATTGCCAAGCTCAGTGCTGTATTTAAATTCAGTCACTAAACCTGTGGCTAAGTATTCTGAGGCTGCTACAGCCTCGCCACCTTGATCAATCACTTCTTGAAATACCACTGGCGAACCATTTACTTTCGCCATTAAACTTTGAATATCACTGGCTGCAACGTGTTTAGCTGCATCAAACCGAAATCCCTTAACACCAATGGCTTGTAATTCATTAATGTAAGCCGCTAATGTGTTTTGAACATACGTTGCAGCTGTATCTAAATCAGCTAAGCCGACTAACTCACAGTTTTGTACTCGGTAACGATCGTTGCCGTAGTCTGAGCCATTAATGGTGCAACTGGTGTGAAAGTCTTGTGGGCTATAAATTGGGTATTGTTTATTACCATAGGTATTACCAGCGGTGCCTGTTCCACTGCCTGCCGCCATATGATTGATCAAGGTATCTACATAAATATCAACGCCAGCGGCATCACAACGATTAACCATATCAATAAACTGCTCACGGCTACCGCCTCGGCTTTGTAACAGGTAACTGACAGGTTGATAACGCGTCCACCATTGACTGCCAATGATATGCTCATTGGGTGGTGAGACCTGAACCGCAGCATAGCCTTTAGGTCCTAGGTATTGTTCACATTCTAGGGCGACATCTTGCCAATTCCATTCAAATAAATGGACGAATGTGGTGGGTGCTGCATTTGCAATCGATGCAGTACTTAAGCCAACGCTTAGCCCTATCGTGGTTACTATTTTTTTAATTTTCATTGTGTTTTCCATTATGTTGTCATTTAGGTACTTTTACATTTACAAGCGATTAACAATAGAATGGTTCTAACAGAATAAAAATTGAATACGTATGCAACCTCACACGCTAATAAATCGTTCAGTATATTTAACAAAAATTGACCCACTAAATATTTACTGCAAATACAATGAAACGAGCCTATCGCTAACATGCTCTATTTTTCTGTGCCGCGGCTTGGGATGTGCTGTGGTGAGGGTGTTTATAGAGTGGTTGCTCTTGGAATTTGAGGTAAGTCCTGCGAACTAAATTTTAAATGACAACGCGATTACTTATGCTGAGCGTTTTTACGAATTTGGCATTCATTAAGGATCTGCTGTTTTTGCTCTAAAGTAGCACTATGCCACGCTAAAATGTCAGCGAGTGTTCTAAAGCAACCAAGACATATATCATTATTATCTAAACAGCAGTGACGAATACATGGATTTTCGGGCTGTTCAGTGTGGCTGTTACTCATAACGTCAAACCTTCGACCTGATTAACTCAAAACTAGTTGCTGTTTTAGTTGGTGTCTAATGTTATTACCAATTATTACGCTGCAAATAGTGTAAAAATGTACATCGGCTAGATAAGAAATGCACAGTTAAAGCGCGAGGAAAACTCGCGCTTATGAGCTTATTTCACTCTGCCCTTTGCCACTTTCAGATTGTTCAGATCTCGAGCTGTGAGCATTGTTACAATAAAGTTAGCAATCTAATTTTGCTCATCACGCAAAAATACCGGTTCAAGCTCTTTTTGGCTCGCTTCGCTACTGAAGTAGTAACCATCGACAGTAAACTTTTTTAAATCGCTTAACTGGGTAACTTTATTCTCAATAATGTAGCGAGCCATCAAGCCGCGGGCTTTTTTCGCGTAAAAGCTAATAATTTTATATTGGCCGTTTTTGCAGTCTTTAAAGTGCGGAGTAATGATTTGCGCGTTTAAGGCTTTTTTATCAACCGCTTTAAAATACTCATTTGATGCTAGATTTACTAAATATTGGCTATCTTGCTCTGCCAGTACGGTATTGAGTTTGTCAGCAATAATAGTGCCCCAAAACTCATAGAGGTTTTTACCACGGCTATTATCAAGCTTAGTGCCCATTTCTAAGCGATACGCTTGCATTAAATCAAGTGGTTTTAATAACCCATAAAGACCTGACAAAATACGTAAATGACTTTGTGCATAATCAAGTTGCCCAGCAGTTAAGCTGTTGGCATCTAAACCGCCATATACATCGCCATTAAAGGCCATCACAGCTTGTTTAGCGTTGTTGCTAGTAAACGGCTGTGACCATTCACTAAAGCGCGCAGCATTAAGGCCTGCTAGCTTATCGCTAATTTTCATTAAACTGCTAATTTGTGCTGGCGTTAATTCGCGGCACACTGTCATTAACTCTTCGCTGTGTTCAAGTAACTCAGGTTGCGTGAATTTATCGGTACTTGCTTGGCTCTCGTAATCTAAATTTTTTGCAGGTGAAATAACAGTGATCATAGTTAGCTATTGACTTGGAAATTATTTAATGTCAATTTCAACATTAAATGAAACGAAAAGCACGTTTTGTTTATATCAATCTGCTTGAATTGATTGGTATGATACCTACCTTATTCGCATAGCAGATTAAGCAATGCGCCTTCGTTCTTTACTGATACGGACATAAGACCTATAAAGCACTGTCACAGTGTTGCAGTATAAGGTAGTTACAGTATTTTCTTTTAACTTGCTTGGAATGAGGAAAGCAAATGACTTCAGCTCTACAAAGGCTCAAACAACATTCATCTATCGTGGCCGACACTGGTGATATTGAAGCGATTAAAAAACACCAACCAGAAGATGCAACAACTAACCCTTCACTGCTATTAAAAGCCAGTGAAATCGCAGCCTATAAGCCGTATTTAGATAAAGCGTGGAGTTATGCTAAAGAAACCGAGCAAGACGCTGCTAAACAATTAGAACTTGCCTGTGATTACTTTGCCGTATTGCTAGGTAAAGAGATCAGTGAAATCGTACCTGGCTACATTTCTACCGAGGTTGATGCGCGCTTATCATTTGATACCCAAGCGACCATTAATAAAGCCCATACCTTATTAAGTCTTTATGAAAAAGAAGGTGTGAGCAAAGACAAAATCTTAATCAAGGTTGCTTCAACATGGGAAGGGATTAAAGCCGCTGAGCAGCTAGAAAAAGAAGGCACTAAGTGTAACTTAACCTTGTTATTTAGTGATGCCCAAGCCCGTGCTTGCGCCGATGCGAATGTATTTTTAATCTCACCATTTGTTGGCCGTATTTTAGATTGGCACGTTGCTAACGGCTTAGAAAAACCAACCGATCCATTACAAGATCCAGGCGTGCAATCAGTACGCAGTATTTTTGAATTTTATAAGCGCCATGATTATAAAACCGTAGTTATGGGCGCAAGTTTCCGTAACACCGGTGAAATCATCGCACTAACTGGTTGCGACAAGCTAACGATTAGCCCGAACCTTTTAGAAGAGCTAGGTAACCTTGAAGGCGCACAAGAATATTTACTTGAAAGTGATATTGCTAAAGAGCCAAAGCCAGCACCATTAACTGAAGCACAGTTCCGCTGGTTACATAATCAAGATGCCATGGCGACTGAAAAACTAGCTGAAGGTATTCGCTCATTTGCAGATGCCCAAGAGCAACTAGAAGCACGCTTTAAAGCGATGTAACCGCTTTTATCGGCTCGTTAATTAATAAAAGACTAAACGTCGTATTTACGACGTTTTTTTATGCCAAAAATAATCCCTATTCATTAATTTATCACTTACCTGTAACATAACCGTCACTTTTTTATTCTATTTTAGTTTGGCCTGTGGTATAGGTATTTCCGAGGTTCAAAAAATCAATAGGAGAAGTTCATGGATAGCCTAGACGATATTTTAGAAATATTAGAAGGTCCTGATACAACAAGAAAGGCCTCTCAGAAAAATAAAAAGAGAAAATGGCGCGAAATAGAAGCTTTAAAAGATAAGCATCGTTTACGTAAAGAACTACAGGAGTTAGATTTTTTTGCAGACAATATTGCGATTGATGAATTAGATTTTTAATTTACACAGCGCAGTACAACTAACCAACTAAAGGGCCCTTACTGAGCTGTAAGGGGCTTTATTTTTGTTAAATTAGCTACATTTTGCGCAGGCTAACCTACATGCATTGAATTACAATTTGTGTAGTCCATATAAGCGATTTTACATCGCGACAAAGCCTCCAATCTGCGCGGGATAAACCCCGCCTACAATTGTTAAACTTGCCAATCAATCGCACTCTTACCTTGCTGCGTTAGTAGCTGATTAGTTTTGGAAAAATGCTGACAACCAAAAAAGCCACGATGTGCAGACAGCGGCGACGGGTGTGGGCCATTTAAAACATAATGCCTTGAGCTATCAATACCTTTACCTTTCTTTTGTGCGTGCGCCCCCCATAAAATAAACACCACACCTTCACAGTGTTGATTAATATGGGCAATCACCTGATCAGTAAACTGCTCCCAACCTAAGTGCTTGTGTGAATGTGCTTGGCCTTGCTCAACAGTCAGCACTGTATTGAGTAAGAATACGCCCTGCTCTGCCCAGCGTTGTAAGTAACCATGCTCAGGGATACTAAAGCCTGCAATATCTGTAGCCAGCTCTTTATAAATATTTTTTAATGATGGCGGCAGTTTACGCAGTTCAGGCAACACTGAAAAACATAAACCATGTGCTTGGCCTTCGCCGTGATAAGGATCTTGCCCGAGCATCACCACTTTTATTTCATCCAGCGGTGTTGCATCAAAAGCGCTAAATACATGCGATTGTGCTGGGTATACAGCAATACCTTGGCTGCGTTTTTGTGCAACCACAGCAAGCGTATCTTGCATATATTGCTTTGCACATTCGGTTTTTAAAAAGTCTTGCCAATTACTCATTGTGGCTCCTTAATTACGGCGCGTGAGGCATCCATTTTAATACACATATCAGCAAGACCATCGAGCATTCGCGTGGTAAAACGATGTAATAAATCAGCATTAACATGAACAAATTGATTATGCTTTACTGCTGGCACTTCTGGCCATGACGACCAATCAATCACAGTTTGCGGCTTTTGTGATTTTTCGCCTGGTAATATTATCACCTCAGGTTTTGCTACAACCACATTCTCAATGCTGATCTGCGGGTAATCCGTACGGCTGTTTGCAAATACATTGCGCCCTTGGCAAATGTCGATTAATTGATTGATCCAGGTATTTTTCCCTACCGTCATCATCGGCTCTGGCCACAATTGATAAAACACCGCAATGTTGCTCTTATCACTATATTTGTCTTTAATGACTGCAATTTTATTTTCAAATTTAATCGCCGCTTGCTCAGCCGCTTGCTCACGTCCAGTGAGCGCCCCTAAACGGCGCAATTCAGTTGGTACTTTATTAACGTCGCTCGCATCACTGTAAAAAACCTCAATACCAAAGCCTTCGATACGGGCTAAATCTTCAGTTTTACTGCCGGTTTTCCAGGCTAACACTAAGTCTGGTTTAAGTGCTAATAGCTTCTCCAGCTGAATGCCTTGATGACCACCAATGCGCACAATATCATTTGCCGCAGCGGGAAAATCGGCATATTCAACAGTGCCAACTATTTGCTCACCCGCACCTATGGTATACAGGTTTTCAACGATATGCGGGGCAAGGGCAACAATTCTTAATTGCTGCTTATTAGGCTCAGCCACGAGCTTAAAGCAGCACAAAGCCAACGATAAAACGAGTATAAACCTAAACCTAGCCATTAGTAATCAAACCCTATTTGTGCTTTAACACCGGCGTCAAACGCGTGCTTAACATTGCGTACTTCACTTACGGTATCTGCTAAGTCAGTTAACTTGCGGTGCGCACCACGACCAGTAATAATTAAAGATTGCATTGGCGGACGATTAGCGATCACTTCGAGTGCTTCCTCTAAATCAATGTAACCGTAGGTGATCATATAAGTAATTTCATCAAGTAATACTAAATTAATTGATTCGTCAGCCAACATACGCTTAGCTTCTTGCCACGTCGCTTGCGCCGCTGCGGTATCTGATTCTTTATTTTGCGTCTCCCAGGTAAAACCGGTGTTCATAATGACAAATTCAACCCCTGCGCCTTGCAATACATTGCGCTCTCCACAGGGCCAAGTACCTTTAATAAACTGGCACACGGCAGCTTTCATGCCATGACCTACACAACGTGTTACGGTGCCAAACCCTGAGGTTGATTTACCTTTGCCGTTACCGGTGATCACCTGAAAAACGCCTTTCTCTGTTTGTGCCGCGGCAATGCGCTCATCCACTTTATCTTTTACTTTTTGTTGGCGTTGCTGGTGTTTGTCGTTATTTTTATCGCTCATGCTTAACTCCTTCCCAAGTTTGGTAAATTTGCGTTATTTTGTCTAAATCTAAATGTTCTTTGCACATGTTCGCTAAGCGCGTTAATTGCTGTTCGCGATGTGTGTCGATATCAATTAATTGCGTAATACCACTATTTGGCAATACCCAATCGAGTATCAATTGCGTGGCTGCGCTGCTATCAAACAAGCCATGTAAGTAAGTACCTGCTATACAGTTATCTTTTGATATAAAACCGTCTTGCGCAACATCATTAGGATGTTGCGTAAATTTTAAAAATGGCTGTTCAAATGCGGCGCCTTGGCTGCTACCGGCATGAATTTCATAACCGCTCACTTTGGCTTGCTGGCCCTGTAAAGTGATCGCTCCCTCAGCTTGGGTTAGTACTTTTTGCTGCCCGAGATGAGTAACAAAATCAGCAAAACCTAAGCCTTTACATTGAGTTTGCTTTGATTCAACTCCATCAGGGTCAAAAATATCAGTGCCCAACATTTGTAAGCCACCACAAATACCGAGTAGTTTACCGCCGTAACGTAGGTGACGCTTAATTTGCTCACCCCAGCCTTCATTGTTTAAAAAGGTCAAATCACTGATCACATTTTTGCTACCAGGGATAATAATAAGATCAACATCTGGAATTGCTTGGGTATGGCGTACGTAATTAGTATCAATGTGTGGATTTAATCGCAGTGCATCAAAATCAGTATGATTACTAATATGTGGCAACAGTAAAATGGCTATTTTAATTTTCGCTTGGCTGACTTGGTTATCTATCGCGACAGCATCTTCGGCATCTAAGGCGAGATCATGCAAATAAGGTAATACACCTAATACAGGTTTACCGGTGTACTCTGCAAGCCAATCAAGGCCACCTTGCAATAAACCTATATCGCCACGAAAACGGTTGATCACAAAGCCTTTTACTCGTGCTTGTTCTGACTCGCTTAACAATGCAAGAGTACCGACCAAATGCGCAAACACACCGCCTTTATCTATGTCTGCAATAATGATCACGGGGCAATCAACCGCTTCGGCGTAACCCATATTAGCAATATCACCAGCACGCAGATTGATTTCAGCAGGGCTGCCTGCCCCTTCAACCACTAACAGTTCAAACTCTTCGCTTAAACGTTGTTGTGAGGCGAGCACCGCATCCATCGCGACTTTTTTATAATCGTGATATGCCTGCGCTTCCATATTACTAATCGCTTTGCCGTGAATAATCACTTGCGCGCCAGTATCACTGTTTGGTTTGAGTAAAATAGGGTTAAAATCAACCCGTGGCGCTACTTTAGCGGCAATTGCTTGTAATGCTTGCGCACGACCAATCTCGCCGCCATCTTCGGTTACAGCGCTATTTAAAGCCATATTTTGCGGTTTGAATGGCGCAACTTTAATGCCTTGCTCAACAAATACCCGGCACAACGCTGCCACTAAAGTACTTTTCCCTGCATCAGAAGTGGTACCTTGTACCATTAATGTTTTCATCATGACTGCTCTTTTAATGTTAAGGCAAGACCTGCCATGATAAATTCAACCCTTGCAGCGCTTGCGGCTATGGCTTGATGTAGCCAACCCGATTCATCGACAAATTCACGGCTTAATTCACCCAGTGGCACAATACCGTGGCCCACTTCATTACTGACAAAAATGACCTGCCCAGGTAAATGTGCAAGAGCCGTTAACAGCGCTGCTTTTTGCTCATTCCAGCAGTCAGCTCTGGCATGGCATAAACAGTTACTGAGCCACAACGTTAAGCAATCAACTAAAATACAGTTGTCTTTAGTACTGTATGTTTGTAGCGCATCGGCTAATGTTATTGGCTCTTCAACCAACGGCCAATCGGTGGGACGCTGTTGTTGATGGTGGGCAATACGTGCTTGCATTTCACTATCATGGGCTTGCCCTGTGGCGAGGTAAATAACCGCTTTATTACTGTTTAGAGCTAACTGCTCGGCAAAACGGCTTTTACCACTGCGCGCGCCGCCTAAAATAAGTGTGTGGTTAAGGCTCATAATAGACTCACTAAGGTAAGGTAAATAATCACTTCACTGAGCTGTTGTGCCGCACCTAAACAATCGCCAGTGTAACCAGCTAACTGCTGCTTAAACCAGCGGATCATGATTACTCTGAGGAGCAGTAATACTGCGATAAGAATGAATGCGGTTTGCCATAACAATATGCCAACGGCAATCAGGCTAACCAGCAAAGTAGCGGCGGTTAAAAGTAACGTGGCCAAACTGGTGACCGATAAATGCATCGCCAGCGGTTTTACTTTTGCAGTAGCATCAGCGCTTACATAATTCATACTGAATATTAAGCTGGTCGCGACGGCGCGGCTTAGGCATTGCCCAATCACAATTGCACTCAGCACACTTAACAATGACTCACTTAGAAAGAGTAAGCTCTGAAATTTCGCTAGCAGTATGATAAATAATGCCGCTGCGCCATAGGTGCCAAGACGGCTGTCTTTCATAATGGCAAGTTTTTGCTCTACCTGCCAACCGCCACCAAAACCATCCCATACATCAGCCCACCCATCTTCGTGAAAGGCACCCGTTAATAACAGTCCCACAGCCATCATTAGTAATACGCTGATTGAAGGGGGTAACAGCAGCTGGAAAACACTATATGCCAGTGCTAACAACCCGCCGAGTAATAACCCCACCAAAGCAAAGTAGCGGCTTGCTTGATTTAAATGAGCGCCCGTTACCACAAAGTTTAGTGGCACTGGTAACCGGGTTAAAAAACTGATTGCCAGTAACAGCAGCTGCCATTGCGTTACTGTATTTTGCTCATGATTAGGCTGCATTAACTAACAACCTGCTCAACACCGGCGTCAGCAAAGCTGGCCATCTGATTATAAAAACCAAGTGCGGCTTGCAATAGCGGAAGGCTCAACGCCGCGCCCGTACCTTCACCTAAACGTAAATCAAGTTGCAGCAGTGGCGTAACATTTAGCGCGTCTAACATCAGTCGATGCCCTTGCTCGTTTGAGCAATGCGCAAAAATTAAATAATCTTTCACTGCTGGGTTAATCGCGATAGCAACCATAGCTGCGGCGCTACAAATAAAACCATCAACGACTACAGCCATGCCCTGCTCAGCAGCAGCAAGCATAGCACCGGTAATATGTACAATTTCAAAACCGCCTAACGCAGCAAGCAAAGTGATAGGATCAGTAAGTTGTGATTTATGTAATCTAAGAGCTTGCTCGACTACCGTTATTTTGCGCTTTACAATATCATCGCTCACCCCAGTACCTTTGCCTACACACTGCTGCGCCGGTAAATTAAGCATGGCTGCCATAAGTGCTGCAGCACTGGTGGTGTTACCTATGCCCATTTCGCCAAAGGCAATGGTATTACAGCCATTATGGCTAAGCTGCTGCAGCAACTGTGTTGCGTTATCAAAACCTTGCTGAACCTGCATAGTACTCATCGCCATCTCAGTATTTAATGGCTTAGTGATGCTACCTAAACGGCAGTCGTGCACACTCGGTGCTGTGACTGGATGCAAAATGCCACAATCAACCACTTCTAATTGCCAGCCAAGTTGTTGGCAAAATACATTAATAGCGGCACCACCGCTGACAAAATTAGCAACCATTTGTGAGGTTACATCACTTGGTGCTATCGATACACCTTGTGCTGCCACACCATGATCCCCTGCAAAGACCAACAAAGTAGGCTTAGTGATACTAGGAGTAAATGTTTTAAAAGCATCTTTGTCAGCCACGTTTTGGCTAAATAAAGTAACCAATTGTGTGGCACATTGCTCCAATTTCCCTAGTGCACCAAGGGGTTTAGTTTTATGATTAATTTTATCCGCAATTAAGTTGCTATATTGATTGGTGACTGTAGGTATATTAAACATCTGACTAACTCTCTCGCTTGCGAAAATAAAGTAATGATAAAAAGAACACGCTGCCGATTGCAGAAGTGATCACTCCAATAGGTAACTCTTGATTCGCTAGCAAAATACGCGATAACACATCGACCCATACCATAAATGTGCCGCCAACGAGTGCAGTCATCATTAAGCCACTAGGCGTACCTTGAGAGACAAAAAAGCGCACAATATGCGGGATCATCAACCCAACAAAGCCAATCCCACCGCACATAGCCACTAACACCGCAGTGATCAATGAGCTGAGTATCAGCATTAACAGTCGAAACCGTTGCACTGGAATACCGAGTGTCACGGCACTTTCATCACCTAGTAACATGGCATTGAGCTGACGGCGAAAGCCCATCATTACAGCTGTACAACTTAAAATCACTAAAGCAGGTAGCCAGAGCGTAGCCCACTGAGCGCGAGCAAAGCTGCCGAGCGTCCAAAATAAAATAGCCGTGATCGCTTGTGGATCACTAAAATACAGCAGCAAACTGGTAAACGCGCTAAATAAAAAGGATAAAGCAACCCCTGCCAAGAGCATGGTTTCAACTTGCCCGCGCCCAGTACGTCCGGCAATAAAAACCAGTAATAACATAGTAACTAAGCTACCAACAAAGGCGGCCGCAGACATGCTGATACCAGCACTCACACCAGTGATAGTAATAAAGCAAACCACCCCAAATGATGCGCCAGATGAGATACCAAATAAATAAGGGTCGGCCAATGGATTACGAGTAACGGTTTGTAATATTAACCCCGCAATCGCCAAACCCGATCCAGCTAAAAAAGCGAGCAATGTGCGTGGCATGCGTAATTGCCAAATGATCCGCTCAATAAATGAGTCACCTCCTAGGCCAATAATGCTATGGTATACATCAATAAACTTACTCGGCGCAGCACCAAAGCTTAACGCCATAAAAATACTCACAACAGCTATTATCAGCGCCGCAATAACTGCCAAAGTGTGCTTACTTGCCATTATTCACTCCCGCCTGGTAACCATAAAAATAGGTAATACGCGGAATCGCTTTCTGTAATTGCTGGCTTTGCGGGTGCTGCGATACTTCAGCGCAGACACCAAATACATCGCTGAGCATTTTTTCTGTGATCACTTGCTCTGGCGTACCTGATGCTACTAACTGGCCTTGTTTGAGTACCAACAGTTGATCACACATACTTGCGGCGAGGTTAAGATCATGAAACGACGCCAAAATGGTCAGATTAAGTGACTTGGCCAGTTCCATTAATTGGATTTGATACTTGATATCTAAATGGCTGGTTGGCTCATCCATTATTAATAACTTAGGGCCTTGAACAATTGACCGTGCAATTAATGCGCGTTGTTTTTCACCCCCTGAGAGTGAATCAAAATTTTGTGTTAAGTGATGGCTTAAACCCACTTGTTCTATCGCTTGTAAAACAACTTGCTGATCTGCTTTTGTGGTCGCACTAAATAAACTTTTGTGTGGCGTAAGGCCAAGACTGACAACATCATACACTGACAAATTAAATTGCGAAGGTGTCTCTTGCAGTACAACGGCAACTTGCTTGGCATAATCATCTGCGCTCAATTGCCAAATATTACGCCCAGCAAATTGCACCTCACCACTTTGTGGTTTGCTATAACGATATAGGCAACGCAACAAACTTGATTTTCCAGCACCATTAGGGCCAAGCAAACCGATAAATTGCCCTGCTTTTATCGCAAAATCGATATCTTGTAAAATAGCAGTATTGGCTACAGACCAGGATAAGTTGGTGACTTTAAGTAAAGCAGGCGCAGTTGCGTCAGGTGTATGCAATGTGTTGTTCTCTCTCGCGATAGCAAACCCACAGCACTACAAACCATGACTTCATGGTGATAATAGAAGAGTTAACCCGCTCATTGATTCAAATTAACGTATTTTGTATCTGACTTATCACTCATGTGACTTACAGTTGCGGGTACAGTTGAGGACTTTCACCCCATTCCAAAATACATAAGGCTCTATTATGGGCAGGTGAGTAAATATTTCAATGAATATCTTTCTAGACGGCTACAATAGGGGTGATTAGAATACAATTTTTGGCCACGAGACAGCATTTTCATCAATAAAAATATCAATACAAACCAGTTTGCCATAGCCGATGGAAAATATATCTTGCTGCTGAGACTGTTTAGGTAACTGGCAAATTATAGCGAGTAGCTGTTTGATCACCCCAGCATGAGTGATCACCAACTGCGCTTGAGTCTCGGTTTTAGCAATATCAACTAATAGGGTTTGCCACCATGTCGCAACACGTTCATGGAAATCAGCCATAGACTCTCCACTGGGCGGAGTTACATGCCATGGGTCTTGCCAAAAATCACCAATACTTGGGCTATGCGTTTGTTGCCATAAAAATTCATATTTACGACCATCCCACTCACCAAAGTTAAACTCTCTGATTTGATCCGTTAGGAGAAGTGGAATTTGTTGGCGATTGGCAAGCTCTGTAGCAAATACGCTGCAACGTTTCAGTGTAGAGCTAATAATGCGCTCAATATTCACAAGTTCAGCACAGGCAATATTTAGCTGCTCGACTCCAATATCGCTTAAAGCAAAGTCGGTATGTCCAGCCAACACTCCCTGCTCGGCAAGCTCTCCATGGCGCAATAAATAAACACGGCTAGAGAATGGTTTCATAATATCCTTTACATGAGTAGTAATTATCCGGGGATGTAATTAACCTGAACGCTTGATAATCAATCGATGAGTAAAACGCTCAATCACAGATCTAATTAAGTAATTATTAGGCTAAACGTATCAAACGAACATCAAAATGCAGCACCGCATTAGCCCCAATTTTACCACCATTACCTTTACGGCCCCAGGCCAGTTCAGCTGGAATAACAAATTCATAACGAGATCCTACCGACATAAGTAGAATGCCTTGTCGTAACCCTTCAATTGCCTCAGCTAATGCAAACACTTCAGGCATGCCTGCTTTATAACTGTCTGCAATCACACTTCCATCTGCAAGCATAATACGTTGATTGATAACAACTGTATCTAGGTCAGTTACCCGTTCGCCTGACACTTCATCAATAACCTTATACATTAAACCTGAATCACATAGTTGAGTATCAGGGTGAGCACTAAACTTAGCAATAAAACTTTCACTGTTTTTACGATTGAGCCCTGAAGAGCCTTTTGATTTGGTTGTTTTTTTACGACCCACGTGAATCCACTTATTTGTATTATAAATAAAATGGTTTATCGCATAAATAGAATATTGAACGCAAGTCTTATAATGAGTTTCGAGTTTCGAGTTTCGAGTTTGCGAGTTTGCGAGTTTGCGAGTTTGCGAGTTTGCGAGTTTGCGAGTTTGCGAGTTTTACAAAAATAAACTTTTCGCGCCCTATGTCAAGCGTTCGCTAACTTTACTCTCGCTAACTTTCCCCTCGCTAACTAAGCATAAAACGTAAAAAAGCCGCTTCATTTCTGAAGCGGCTTTCTTTAATTTGGAGCCTGGCGATGACCTACTTTCACATAACAAATGCTACACTATCATCGGCGCTGTTTCGTTTCACTACTGAGTTCGGCATGGGGTCAGGTGGGTCCAAAACGCTATTGTCACCAAGCA
>NZ_DRGM01000064.1 GCF_011050055.1 Pseudoalteromonas prydzensis
CACCCGTTATTCCACGTAAGGACAACAGTTTAGTAGGTAATGAAGATATTGACTGGTGTATGTACAAATATCGGCACTTGGTTGAGAATGCATTTGGCCGTATTAAGCAATATAGAGGGATAGCCACACGGTATGAAAAGCTTGAGCGAAATTATCATTCAATGCTCGCTTTAGCATTTACGATGATGTGGCTACCAATGTGGGCTGATTAATATATGTACTACAAAGATCAACAGCCCCTAGTGATAGTAATACCTTAGGTTATTTGTTAAAACTATATAAAGTAGGAAATCAGCGTGACGTCCGCAGAAATATACGCGATGAGCGCATTATTAAATGTTGAACTAAGCCGCTACGCGGAGATCCTATTCTGACCAGTTGAGCCACACTTACCTTGGGGTTATCCCATAACTTGGAGGTAAGTCATGAATACACTCATTGAACAAGTCAAAACAGAAATAGTCTACCGAGGTTATTCGCAAAGTACATGTAAAAGCTACTGTGAACATTTACTAAAACTCAGTCATTATTTTAATAAACCGCTCGATTCGATTACTGATGACGAGCTTAGCGCCTTTTTTAACGATCCCGCTATTCGTAAGCTTTCTAGAGCAAGCCAGAAAATAAAAATAAACAGTATTTGGTTCTTGTTTAAGAATATTTTACATCGTCCACTGAACTTAGATATTGCACTGCCAAAAGCGAAATTGCGCGCACCCACGTATTTATCGCGTGATGATATGCGACGGCTTATAGAAAGCTGCACTGACATGCGATTGAAAACGTTAATAGCGGTGTGTTATGGCTGTGGTTTACGTGTTAGCGAACTGCTACGCATTAAAGTGCAAGACATCGACGGACAGCGTAAAACTATTTTAATTGAACAGGGTAAAGGGGATAAATCGCGTTATGTTGTAGTTTCAGATAGCGTACTAAACCAATTACGCAGTTACTGGAAAATGTATCACCCAACGGGTTGGATGTTTTACTCGCGATTGTTAATGGATAAACCTATGTCAGCATCGACCTTCAGGAAGCCATTGAGAAAACACGCACAAGCGTGTGGTTTAAAACACTGTAATCCACATGCACTACGCCATGCTTATGCAACACATCAACTTGAATCAGGTATGCCACTTCATCAACTGCAACATCAGCTTGGGCACAGTCATATTAAAACCACGCAAAGTTACTTACATTGGTTACCTGAATTAGGGCATGGCGGCATTGATTTACTTGCGAGTTGGAGTAAACAATGAGTGCTTTACACCTAGCTGATATTTTAAATTTAGGCCTTGGTGATTATCGGCAACATCATATGATGAGCTATCAGCAGCTACGTGTCTGTCAGCACCTTCAATCATGCAGAACGGGTCAGCTCGGTTATCAAGCATGGCAATGTGATACCTGTGGTGAGTCGCAGCAGATTGGGTGTAGTTGCCGAGACCGCCACTGTCCACGTTGCCAAGGCATGGCCACGGTTAAATGGGTGCAAAGACAGCAGGAGGATTTATTACCGTGTCGGTATTTCCACCTTGTTTTTACACTCCCCCATGAGTTGAATATCATTGCGCACTACAACCCAAACGCGTTGTATCAATGTTTATTCAAAGCCACATGGCAAACGCTGAGTAAATTTGCGAAACGAAAAAGACATGGCCAGTTAGGCATGACAAGCGTACTGCATACATGGGGGCAAAACTTAGGTCAGCATATCCACTTGCATTGTTTGATACCCGCAGGTGCGCTTAATAAAGCACACTGGCATGAAATAGAAAAAGGCTATTTATACCCTGTAAAAGCGTTATCAACAGTTTTTAGGGGAAAAATGCTCACGGCGCTGAATGAGTGTGATAGTACATTAACGCGGATAAGCACCCCAACAAAATGGTGCGTTTATAGTAAGGCATGCTTAGCGTACAGTGAAAAGTTAGTCAGTTACCTTGCACGTTATACCCGAAAAGGCGTGATGTCAGAATCACATTTGGTGACAGCGAATGAACAATCTGTGAGTTTTAAATACCGAGATTATGCAGATAACAACCGCGATAAAGTAATGACACTGAGCTGTGATGAATTTCTACGACGCTACTTACAGCATGTACTGCCCAAAGGGTTTATGCGTATTCGCCACTATGGATTTTTAGCCAATGCATGTCGCAAGCGAAAGTTAGCGCTGATAAGGGCTCACGCACTAACCCTATGTAAACTGGTGAAACCAAAGACAGAAAAAGAACCATTGATACCGCAATGGCCTTGCCAGTCATGCAAGGTGGGTATCTTGCGATTTATTGGTGTGGTTAATTTAGACGTAGCGACAAATAAAATAGCGCGAACGAGTTAGCGGTCTAGCTTGCTGCATCAAATCAACTAGTTAACCTGCTTAACTGCTCAGGTCAGTAACTGCTGTGCGTACGAAAAATATAATTGCTTAACGGTTAAACATTAGGTTTAATGGATACATAATAAACGCTGAGTAACGCAGGGACAGCTTAGATACGATAGACACGCCAGTAAAGTTGGCTTGATATCGCTTAGGCCATAAAAAGCAAATTCCCATAGCATAAGTAACACCAACTCTGACACACCGAGCAGGTAGCGCCTCAGTCCAACAAGCGATTATGCAACACAAACTGCGTGTCGCATAAATACTAAAATGTTAGGCACTAATTAGGATTAATAATGGAAGGTTTATCTATATCTAGTATTTGGAAGCTTCTAACTTGGCTGCCAAAATTTATTTTGCGTAGGATATTTACTCGAGAGAAATTACGAGATCTCATTCTTTTTGATGTGAGGCCGAGGCACGAATATGCGACGATTAATCTGGGAGAGGTTGCATCATTTGGTCTTTGGCTTCAGATTACAAATATTTCACCGTTTGAGGTTGAATTAGATAGATCGTCATATGACTTCCAATGCGCCGGAGTAAAACTAAGATCTAGCATACTAGAGCGTATTTCAATTGCTAGCGGAGAAACAAAAGTTCTGCATGTCGAGGGATCTATTTCCGACGGAGAAGCTAACCATATTGCGCGATGCATTGATAATCACAATTCATCTTTGGAAGGTATTATGGAGTTCAATTGTAAACTGCATTCCTTTTCCAGAAATAACTGGCATCTAAATGGCGTTTTGCCAAGATTTATCAATGAAACCTATAGATTGCCTAACAAATCAATGGAGCCGACCGCTAACGCGTCGGCTGATTGAGGCGTTGGTATTCATTACTGGAGCTCACTTGCTAAATTTAGTCAAAAAATCATTGGTTTTATCTTGTGGCCTATTCCTTTTTGGTTGTGCAACGACCGAACAAGTGATTGAAAGAAAAAATTATCATTCTTGGGAAAATGATATTGGCTACTCGCAAGCTGTAAAGGCTAACAACACTTTATAACATCTCTGGTATCACTAGCGAAGAAACAACTTTTGAAAAACAAATTGATGATATTTATAGTACCATCAAGAAAATATTGGCTGATTATAATGTTGGAACAGATGCGATCGTTAAAGAGGTTATCTTCACTACCGATATTGAAAAGTTAAAGGCATTTATTCCAACACGTAAGGCACATTTCAGTGATAAATATCCTTCTTCAAGTTGGGTTGAAGTTAAAAGGCTTTGGAGTAAATCGCATTTACTAGAAGTTGAAGTTGTTGTTGTGCTACCGTAAACCTAACACATATGAGCCTTAACTCTGTCAATAGGCATGAGTGTTCTTTTTGGCCGTTTTTATACAGTGACGGTCAATTCTAAATCAATAAACAAATTCGTTTACTTCGTCTGCCGATGCTCCAGTTAAGCAAGTAGCTTACGGCAAACATATAGTGAGGCACTCTTATTACGATCTCATTGCAGCTAGGTTTTTCCCATATCCTTTTCGGGTAGCTGGGACACAACGATTAAAAGGCTTTAATTGAGCAGAGAGCCTACACTGCGCTTTGCAAAATAACATTTATCTTACTCAAAATAAAAGCCGTGCTTGACTTAACAAGCACGGCTTTTATTATTTCTGACCGCTGACCGCTGACCGCTGACCGCTGACCGCTGACCGCTATTAGTGAAGAATACGCGCTCTGATCGTGCCTTCCACCGCGCTTAACTCTTTTAGTGCGACTTCTGAGTGATCAGTATCTACGTCGATAACTACATAACCAATCGCTTCGTCTGTTTGCAAGTATTGCGCGGCGATGTTGATGCCGTGCTGAGCAAACGCTTGGTTAATTTGAGTTAACACGC
>NZ_DRGM01000065.1 GCF_011050055.1 Pseudoalteromonas prydzensis
AGCCAACTTGCTTGCTTGCGCAGATCGCTTAATTCACCAATGTACTCCTCTTGAAGTAAACATGGGTTATACTGATTTGCAGAAAAAAACTGTGGTTTTAGCACGCTAGCAAGGGCCATAATCAAATCTCGAATTGATGTAGATATATGTCTAAATGCACGATTTATACCAAAATTTATTTGCATACTTATCATTAAGTTACATCAACAATTTGAGCGACATAAAAATGACGCACGCAAAAAGGAATAATAATGAGTGAGCAAATAAAGTGCCGTTGCCCGTGGCTCGACACCACTAAACCCGACTACGTTATTTACCATGATGAAGAATGGGGCGTCCCCCTTTATGATGATACAAAGCTGTTTGAATTTATTACGCTTGAATCCGCGCAAGCCGGCTTAAGCTGGTACACAATTTTAAAAAAGCGCAGCGGTTATAAAAAAGCATTTGCTAATTTTGATGTAAAAAAAGTATCACAATTCACACAAGATGACGTTGAGAGACTAATGCTTGATGAGGGTATTGTGCGCAATCGCTTAAAAATTTCGGCAACTGTTAACAACGCAAAGCGCTTTATAGAAATCCAAGAAGAATTTGGAAGTTTTAGTAACTACCAATGGCAGTTTGTGGGTAATAAGCCGATTATAAGTAATTTAAATAACGTTGAGGACTACCCTGCAATTACAGAGGCATCAACCGCATTTGCGAAAGATTTAAAAAAACGGGGTTTTAAGTTTTTAGGCCCTACAACGGTTTACGCTCATATGCAGGCCTGCGGTATGGTTAACGATCACAGTAATGATTGTTTTAGAAAAGAAGAAATTATTAAGGCTTTTAGTGGGTAAGTGATTTATAACCATAAAAGTGATTTGTTCACAAAGAGGTTAAGAGACGCTGCGCTTTAGAGAAGTGACGCGTAAGTTGACTATGGTTTCTCATTTACCCTCGTTTATCTCTTTGTGAGATGGCGTTTTATTTAAGTGATTAAAAGTCTCGTTTTTCACGCGTGCAAGTCTAGCGTCTACAACAAAAGTAAAAACCGTGTAGGTGCGAATTTACTTCGCGCTCTTGCTAATATTTTTAAGTAAAGTGCGGTATAAAACCGCACCTACAAAACGAGGGGTTATTTATCTACTGTGTTTGGCCAATTTATAACTAAACACTGACAGCTGCTTTTAAACCTTAATCCCGTGATAGATTATACTTTTTCATTTTCTCAACGAGTGTGGTTCTGCGTACACCTAATATTTCTGCAGCGCGAGCTACAACGTAATCATAGCGCTCTAGAGCTTGGGTTATTAAGCTAATTTCAAGCTCTGCTAAATAATCTTTAAGTTCAATACCATCATCTGGCAATAGCCCACTACCCGTTTGGCTAAACTCAGCGTCTGGCTCACTTTCGTAATCGCTAAAACCGGTGCTAAATATATCGTTAAAGGCGTCTTTTTCCATTAACTCTTCAGGGTATTCTGGCTCGTAGGCTTCAACTTCGATGTAACGATATTTATTAGGTAAATCGGGAATATCGACCACTTTTTCAGGAAACATAATAACCATACGTTCCACTAAGTTAGCAAGCTCACGAATATTACCAGGCCAAGCATGTTCTTTTAAGCTCTCAACTGCGCGCTCGGTAAACTTAGCGGTAGAACCTGTTTGGTCGTTAACACGGCGCATTAACTCCTTTAAAAGCAGCGGAATATCATCAGCACGTTCACTCAGTGATGGGTTTTCGATAGGAAATACATTTAAGCGGTAATATAAATCTTCCCTAAAACTGCCCTCTTCAATCATTGTTTCAAGATTACGATGCGTGGCTGCAATAACGCGTACATCAGCCTGAATAGCCTTTGTACCACCAACTCGTTCATAACTTCGCTCTTGCAATACTCGCAGCAACTTAACTTGCATTTGCAGTGGCATATCGCCTATTTCATCTAAAAATAGCGTCCCACCTTGAGCTAGTTCAAACCGCCCTTTACGCGCCGATATAGCACCAGTAAACGCGCCTTTTTCGTGGCCAAATAGTTCACTTTCGAGCAGCTCAGCCGGTATAGCACCACAGTTAACTGGTACAAACGGTCCATTAATACGCTTTGAAAGCAGGTGTACATTACGGGCAACCACTTCTTTACCAGTGCCTGATTCACCTAAAATTAAAACATTAGCGTCGGTTTTTGCCACTTGTTCAATTAAAAAGCGAACATCTTTTACGGCCTCTGTTTCACCAACAAGTCCATCAAAGATTTTATGCGGTTTAGTATGCTTATGCTCATTAGGCAGCATACGCTGATACTGCTGGCAGTCGTGAAGTAACTGAGTTGTCACTTCGTGATTAAATGGCTCGCAAATAAGCCCCACTACATTAGCTATACTTAATAATGGTTTTAGCGTTTCGCCAATTAATAAAAACGGTAGAGTTGGATAGCGTTTAATTAAGCTTTCGTGATCAAGTGATTGCAACGCTCCTAAAATGATCATGCATTCTTGCTGCTGATATTTTTTGCATTCTTGTTCAAAGCAGTCTTCGCTTAATAGTTGAGCAGCTTCACCAATAAAGCCAAGCGAAGCATTTAATCCTATTGCGCGGTTGTTATTATTATCTAAAATCAAGATCATATTTAGCGAGCCGTACTTTCACTAATTTGTATAATTAGTTAAATTGTAAGCCAGTTCAGCATGGATGCAAGTGATAGCGGCAGTTTTTTGACATAAACGCCAAAAAACAGACGGGCTAGTTAAGTCAATCATACTTAATAGTTAATCATTAAGTATGAGTTGTAGTTTTAACTTAGTTATTACTCAGCGATTACTTAACGATTACCTAAATACAACTTAGCTCTAATAATTAATTTACTCGGCAATAAAAATGCTATTGTTAGTAAATAAACTCAATTATAAATTTAAGTTGAAGTTACAAATGCCGATACATAAATAAGTGAAAATGCTTGGCATTAATATTGCTTTGTTCTTATAAAAGTATAAAAGCTTTATTGATTTTTTATATTAGCTTTCACATAATTTTATCGTTTTAAATTTTAGGATTTCCCCATGGCTCATGTCTCAGTAAAAAAATACGGTCAAGTTCGTGCCAGTAGTATTGCCGAAATGGCCCCTTACGAACAAATAAATCTTATATTCAGTAATATTATCGGTCGCTTAGCAGCAACAAAAGGGTTTATTGAGCGCAAAGAAATACAAAAGAAGGGTGAAAACATTTCAGCCTGTGTTTTATTATTTGGTGCACTGCAAGACGCACTTAATTTAGAAGTAGAACAAGACCCTAGTATTTCTAACAATTTATTGGCACTTTACGATTACTGCCAACGCCGTTTAACGCAAGCGAACATAAACAACGATATTGAAGCCATTATTGAAGTATCAAGTATTGTTAAAGAAATTAAAGAAGGCTGGGATAACATTCCGCTAGATCAACGAAACCCTGCGGTTTAATTTAAATTATGGATTCGCAAACACCAGTAAGCCATGCTGAGCAGATACAAGCATTACTTAGTAACATTGAAGTGTTGGTAAATGATAATAATGCAGACGAAGCTCAGCCTTTTTTAGACACTTTAAATACTGAAATAAAGCAATGGTGCGAAAGTAGCGAAGGTCCAAGCGCAGAGCAATTAGAATTAATTCAGCTTCGTATTAATACTATTTTAGTAAAAGCGAATAGTGCAAAAAACGAGTCATCAAAAGCTATTATTAAACATAAAAAGTCAGGAAAGGCGATAAAAGCTTATAAAGCCATCTAGTAAATGGGTTTAATAAACTACCTTTATTCAAACTAAATACATGGCTATATTTTACTATTTGAATCAAAGAGCAGTAAACAACAAAAAACCGCTAAGTTTAAACTTAGCGGTTTTTTATTGATTCGTAATACCTTTAACTCAGCTACTAATTTGATTGCCTAACTACGCCTGGCATATTCTCTAACTGAGCTTGAACATAACTGCTGGTGTTATTAAGGCTCGCTACTAATAAATCCATCGCATTATATTGAGCATATAAACGAGACGATAGCGACTCCATTTTACTGGCAAGGTCCAAGCGATCATCATCTAAATCATCTAGTTGATTTGTTTTACTGTCTATTCGGTTTTGAATAATGCCGTCGGAGTCTGTATAAAAGCTCATTAGCTCATCAAACGATTGTGCAAAACCATCATCGTCCTCGCCTACAAAAAACTGTTGCACTAAATTTACATCTGCATCGATTTGCTCATCTAATGTTTCTGTATTTAGCGTTAAAACACCGTAGCGATCTGTTTCAACACCTAATTGCGAAAGTGATAATGAGTTACCGTCACCTAAATCAACTGACTCAGTGATTTCACTACGTAATTTTGACATAACACCACGAAGTAGTGAATCCCCAGCCATAACGCCTACACCATCAGCACTAGACGCACCTAAATTATTGCTCAGCTCTAACAATTCATTGTAACTAGTGATAAAACTGTTTAAACCAGTTTGAATATTGTTGTTGTTTTCGGTAACCGATATATCGCTTAAATCGTCGTCAGTGGCATGCAACTTTTTAGCGGTAATATCCACGCCATCAATCACATTAGTAAATTTATTGGTATTGCTTGATACAGTTAACGTGCCATCAATCGTTATTTGTGCATTTTGTGCAGCATTAACTTGCGTTAGGTTAGTTGTATGATTAACAGGGTCTGCGTCTGATACATCATAAGCTAATCGAGATAATCCGCCAGTATCAGTATTATTACCGTCATCGTCTTGTACGGTAATTGTTATTGCGTTGTCTTCGCCAGTTTCTTTACTGGTAAGCACTAAATGCTGACCGGTATCACTCGTGACTATAGTGGCTACAACTGAGTCATTACTATCACTGCCAGTGAAAGGGCCATTATTAATTTGGTCGCGTAAATCTTCTAACGTATTTGTAGCCGATAAAACAGTAGAGAAACTATTTGCACCAGAGCCTATTGTAATTACGCCAGCACCAATTGCCTCGTCTGCTGCAAATGCGGGGGAAGATAATTTATGAGCCTGTGCTAATGCATCTACTTTTACATTGTAACTACCAGGCTGAGCGTCTTTATCTGAACTAATTGATATAAAATCATCATTGCCAGATGCAGTTCTCTTTTGATAGTTATCACTATCGCCCAAAGCTTCCATTGAGGTTTGTACTTTTTCGAGCGCTGCTTTTAAAGCCCCTACTGCGGAAATATCTGTTGTTAACTTACCTTCTTTAGTATTTAACCGAGATTCAGCGGGTGCTTGTTCAGAGTTCACTAGCGCATCAACAATATCCGAAACTGCTAATCCAGAACCTAAACCAGTAAACGAAATAGCCATGCTTCACCTCTTAAATACTTAAAAATAAACTAACTTAAAATAGTAATCTGAATTACTTACTAAACTGTTTGGTCGATCAAAATTCCGGCAGATTCAGACAATTTAGAAACCAAGCTTAATACTTCTTCAGAAGGGTACTGCTTAATTACTTCGCCACTGTTTTTATCGAGTACTTTAATAACATCGCGACCTGAATCTTCATCTACTTTAAATTGCAAACTTCGGTTCATTTCACCCATAAAGTCCTGCAATTGTTGCGCCATTTGTTCGAGCTGTTCGCGCTCTAACGGTTGAGCTTTTTCATCTTGATTATTATTTTTGTATTGATTTTGCTGTAGCTTTTGTTGATTTTGTGCATCCATCTGCTTTACATCATCAACCGCTCGCTCAGTTAAAGAGCGAGCGGCTTGCCCTACTTGCTTATCATCACCAGCAACGGAAGCCGGTAATGTTGTAATTTCTGCATTGGAATTAATTGTATTCATAACAGATTCCTATTTGTACTTAATTAAACCAACAATAGCTTAGTTTATATTCTTAAACCACAAAAGGAGGTAGCTAAAGCCACCTCCTTTTTTAAAATACTAATACTGACTTTATGTATTAGTTAGCTAACCATTAAGCTATTACTTTTAACTTATTAACCTAATAAGCTAAGTGCTGTTTGTGGTAACTGGTTCGCTTGCGATAAGATTGACGTACCTGCTTGTTGCAAAATTTGGTTTTTCGTCATTTGCGCTGTTTCTGTAGCAAAGTCAGTATCTTGAATACGGCTACGTGACGCAGATACGTTTTCAGAAATATTAGATAAGTTACTAATCGTAAAATCAAAACGATTTTGAACAGCACCCAAATCAGCTCGTTGCGAATCAATTTGTGCTAATGCACCATCTATAACATCTAATGCACTTTGCGACCCATCTTGGGTAGTAATATCTAAATCCGATACTTTTCCAAGAGTAGAAACTCCATCAAGACCAAAGTTATCATCTGTAGCTGTCACAACATTGAAATTGTTGTTTGAAGATAGCTTTATACTACCACCGATTGTAGTACTATCAGTTCCTGCTGTAGCACCAGTCAAAACTATAGCTGTTGTTTGCTTTGTTCCATCTTGTGCAATACCTTTTACATTTAGATCTGCAGTAGAAGCAAAGTCTGAAATTCTAATATCTGCACCAGTTTCATCTGTTAAGACTAATCCTGCATCAGTTACCTCAGCTGTAACACCTGTATTGGTGGTTTCTTCATTTATAGCAGAAGCAAGATCGGTTAAATCACTGGTGTCTGAAATAGAGGCAGAAATTTGCTCACCGTTCAAATCAAAAGTTACTGAACCTGCTGCTGATAATGATATTTCGGCTTGAGATCTTGCATCTGCCGTCACCCCTGTTTTACCAGATAGCTCATTAATAGAACTTGCTATTGAATTTGCACCAGCACCAGCTGCAATTGCCCCTAGCACTTCTCCGTTAATAGTCAAGGGGGCTGTTGCATCTACAGCTACACCATTAGCTGATGCAGCATCATCAGCTGCTGCTGCTGAGGCTCGACCCAAGCCTAGTGCAGTTCCAACAGCCCCAGCTAAGGTTTTATTAAATGAGCCGATATCACTTGCACCAATGCTTTTAAGTGATACGTTTATAGTTTCATTTGCATTAGAACCAACTTGAAATGACTTAGAGCCAAATGAGCCATCAAGAAGTTGTTGGCCACCAAATGATGTCGTTTCTGAAATACGTGTAAGTTCAGTTTTTAGTGCTGTCACTTCTTTTTGAAGAGCATCACGGTCTGTATCTGAGTTTGAACCATTCGCAGATTGAAGAGCTAACTCACGCATACGTTGCAAGATATTGGTAGACTCGCTCATCGCACCTTCAGCAGTTTGCGCCATCGAAATGCCATCGTTAGCGTTACGTTGTGCTACAGCTAAACCATTTACTTGTGATGTTAAACGGTTTGAAATTTGCAGACCTGCCGCATCATCTTTTGCGCTGTTAATACGCATACCCGATGATAAACGTTCCATAGAAGTTGCTAAGTCAGAACCTGATTGAGATAGGTTACGTTGAGCGTTTAGTGAAGATACATTTGTGTTTACTGAAATCATAATAAAACTCCTGATTACTTTCGTAATGTTGCTATTTTAATTTAACCAAGAGCTGTCACAAATGTATGCTCAGCTCCGTACTGATTAAGTTAACGGCAGGAGATAAATTATCTTTAGAAGTATTTTAGAAATAAATTGATTTATTTACTTAAAAAAAGCTAACTGACTGTTTTAAATGATTAGTTATTCTAAATGGATTTAAAATACGATTTGAATATTATGCTTTTAGTGATTTTAACAACCTAAAAACAAAAAACGCACTTAATAAAGTGCGTTTATATATTTAGTTATTAGTAAACTAAATAATTAGCCACCTAATAAACTAATGGCTGCTTGTGGTATTTGGTTTGCTTGAGAAAGTATTGACGTGCCTGCTTGCTGTAATATCTGATTCTTCGTCATTTCTGCTGTTTCTGTTGCAAAATCAGTATCTTGAATGCGACTTCGTGAAGCAGAAACATTTTCTTCAACATTAGCTAAATTACTAATAGTAAAGCTAAAACGATTTTGTATGGCACCTAAATCGGCTCTTTGAGAATCTATTTGTGATAGAGCTTTGTCAATAACTGCGAGAGCATTTTGAGAGCCATCTTGGGTTTCTACATTAAGAGATGATACGTTGTTTAGAATAGAAACTGCATCAGCACCTAAATCGGCATCATCTCCTGTCACTGCACTAAAACTACTTTCTGAAGATAATTTTATACTTCCTGCCACAGTCGTGCTGTCACCAGCTGTTCCTGGACCATCCAGTGTAATTGGAGTTGTTTGAGTGTTACCATCTTGAGAAATACCCGCGACTGTCATATCTGCAGATGCGGCTGAAAAATCTGCAATTTCAATATCTTTACCACTTTCATCTGTTAATATTAATTTGCCGTCTTTACTTGAAGCAGTAACCCCTGTGTTAGTTGTTTCAGCATTTATAGCTGATGCTAAATCAGTTAAATCTGCTGTATCTGCCACTGATGCAGAAATTTGTGTACCATTTAATTGAAATGTAACAGAGTCTGCTGCTGTTAACTTTATTTCTGCCTGAGATCGAGCATCGGCTGTAACGCCGGTAGTACCCGAAAGTTCGTTAATTGAAGTTTCAATTGTGCTTGCTTGAGCATTAACCACAATGTTTGTAGATAAAGCAGTTCCGTTAACGCTCAGTGCCCCACCAGCAACACCATTTAAAGATGCAGTTGCAGTATCAGCTGCAGCTGATGCACGACCTAAACCAAGAGCGCTTGCTACATCACCAGATAAAGTAGCCTCAAAAGCTCCAATATTATCAGCAGCCATATTTCTCAATGTTAAATCAATTGTCTCATTTGCATTGGCACCTACTTGGAATGATTTCGATCCAAAAGAACCATCTAATAACTGTTGACCACCGAAACTTGTTGTCTCCGCAATTCTTGTTAGCTCGGTTTTTAATGCCGTTACTTCCTTTTGAAGTGCGTCACGATCGCTATCTGAATTCGAGCCATTTGCAGATTGCAAGGCAAGCTCGCGCATGCGCTGCAAAATGTTAGTTGATTCACTCATCGCCCCCTCAGCAGTTTGTGCCATTGAAATACCATCATTAGCATTTCGCTGAGCAACGGCTAGGCCATTAATTTGTGACGTCAATCTGTTTGAAATTTGTAGACCTGCGGCATCATCTTTTGCGCTATTGATACGCATACCTGATGATAAACGCTCCATCGAAGTTGCTAAGCCTTCACCAGATTTATTAAGGTTACGTTGTGCGTTTAGTGACGACACATTAGTATTTACTGTTAATGCCATTTTACCATCTCCTAGGTTTAAACAGAGTGTGGTTCAACACGATTTAACAGGAACCACTGTTCGATAATTTCTTACAATAAGAAAAGCATTTACTGTGCCAACTTTAATTGATTCTTAAGTGGTTGTTTTTGCTTGTAAATTAATGGTTGTTTGAATTGTAAATAAAGAGTGAAGTTGTTTAGGAAGGGGTGACATTTTTTTGCCGCGATTTTGTAGCCAATTTTTGCCGCAAAGTATTGCCGCTTTAAAGTAGGTAAAGCGGCAAGGTATTTCTGCTTATAATCTGTTTATAAGTAATCGAATAACGAGAGGTTAGTTAAACGGCCAAAAGTAGCTTGCGATGCTTGCAGTGCCGTTTCTTGTTTAGTGAGTTCGCTAATAGCTTCTGCCATATCAACTTCAACTAAGTTAGAGCGATTACTTTTATTTTGAATATCGAGCGCTAAGTTTGAATCGCTTACTCTTTCAAGCGCGTTCATACGCCCACCTAAACTTGCTTGGGTAAACACAACTTGCTCACTGGCGTTTTGTAATTGCACTAGGCCATCAGCAAGCACTTGCTGAAAGTCATCACCTTCAAGTGTGCCGTCATTTAAACCTGTAATAAGCGATTGCAACGTATTAAGTACGTTTTCTTTGCCTGGTTTTTCAAGGCTAAAATCGAGTTGACCTGGTGCTGTGCCTTCAAATTCAATTTTCATACCTGCAAAATCGATAGGCTCATCAGTAACTTCACCTGTCACTGCGGGGGTTAATGCTGCGCCGTCTCGGTATATTTCGTAGGTTTGAGGGTCTGTTGCTGTAGCACCTGGGCTTACTAATACACTATATATATTTGCAGTTGCTAGAGCTGTTGGGTCTGCGTTGTAATTTGCTTGATGAAACTTGTCAAACTCAGCTTGACCGTCAACATATACACTTGCCGCTGTAATGGAGCCTGAAACACTTGCCGTGTTAGATTCTACATTTAATCGCGCGTTAGTTTTTTCAAACGTATCAAAGCCGTTATCACTTGCCTTAATTGATACACCTTCAGCTATAGTTATCTGGTGCTGGCCCTGGTCGCCATTATAGGTGTACTCACCCGCCGCAGAATCAAACTGATACGGCTGCGTGCTGTCTTGGTATCCTGAAAATATGAATTTTCCGTCTTCTGATCGGGTGTTCATTAAGTTAGCTAGCGTTTGTTGAATGCCGCTAAGCTCAGATGCAAACGTCTTTAAATCGTCTTTAGTATAAACACCATTACCTGCTTGAATAGTGAGTTCTTGCGCTTGTTGGATATTACTATTTATGCTTTGTAATACGCTTTCTTCTGTTTCTAGGCGGCCATTTAGCTGATCGATATTTTTAGTGTACTGCTCATTAGTTTGTATTTTATTTGAATACAGCATAGCTTGCGAAATAGCAGCTGGCGCTTCTGAGGTGGTTAAATACTTTTCACCTGTTGTTACTCGCTCTTGAGCATTTGCAACACCTTGTTGGTTGTCGAGTATTTTATTTATGTTGTTTTGGTACATTAAATTATTTGATAAA
>NZ_DRGM01000066.1 GCF_011050055.1 Pseudoalteromonas prydzensis
TGGCATTAAAACGACGGGCTGTTCAGGTCTTGCTTATGTACTTGAGTTTGTTGACGATTTAAACGAAGACGATGAAACTTTTGCGGCTAAAGGTGTCACATTAATTGTTGACGCTAAAAGCTTAGTTTACATCGACGGCACAGAGCTCGACTACACTAAAGAAGGCTTAAATGAAGGGTTTAAATTTAGAAACCCTAACCAAGCAGATGAGTGTGGTTGTGGCGAAAGCTTTACCGTTTAAGATTTAAATATCTTTGTAGTATAAATAAGCCCTGCCAGTTAATGTAGGGCTTTGTTATTTTTGAAATTAATTTCTGAATTTTATTGGTTGAAGTTATGCGCTATTTTGAGTTATTTGCAATACCAGTTGACTACAATATTGATTTAGTAACAGTTAACAAGCACTACTTGGAATTACAACGTACTGTACATCCAGATCGCCACGCGAATGCGAGCAGCCGCGATAAGTTAATGGCTGTGCAAAGCGCCGCCGAAATTAACGATGCGCTACAAATATTAAAGCACCCAGTAAAGCGTGCTGAATATATGTTGAGCGAGCTAGGCGTTGATATTCGTGCAGAGCAGCAAACCTTGCAAGATCCAATGTTTTTAATGCAGCAAATGGAACTTCGCGAAGAGCTTGAAGAGCTAACATCATCAAGCGATCCTGATACTGCGATTGCAAATTTTGAAAAACAAATTAAGCAACTAAACGCGCAGTACAGTGCACAACTTGCCGAGCAACTAGCAAGTAACGATGAGCAGCAATATCAACTTGCCGCAGATAATATTCGTAAACTGAAGTTTGTTTATAAGTTGCGTGACGAACTAGAGCGCATTGAAGACAGTTTATTTGACGATTAATTACTTGCTGCAAAGCGAGCAACACGAGTTTAAAGAGCATTATGGCATTATTGCAAATTGCTGAGCCGGGGCAGAGCGCGGCACCACACGAACATAAACTAGCTATTGGTATTGACCTTGGTACAACCAATTCATTAGTTGCAACAGTACAAAGTGGCGAAGCCCGCACGTTAACTGATGATCTTGGCGCGGCTATGTTACCGTCGGTTGTTCGTTATCAAGCAGGCGGTATTACTGTTGGCGCAGAGGCTGCACAAGCAGCAACGCAAGATCCTGCTAATACACTTATTTCGGTTAAGCGTTTTTTAGGCAAAACTCAGGCTGAAATAGAGCAAAGTTATGGCCAATTACCGTATGAGTTTTGTGAAGACAATGGTGCGCTAGCAATAGAAACTGCGGCTGGCAAAATCAGCCCAATTAAAGCATCAAGCCATATTTTAGCTGCATTAAGATCACGTGCTGAGCAAAGCTTTGGTAATCAAGAAATTTTAGGGGCTGTAATTACAGTGCCTGCGTACTTTGATGACGCGCAGCGCCAAAGTACTAAAGATGCCGCAGAACTTGCTGGTATTAACGTACTACGTTTATTAAATGAGCCAACAGCAGCAGCGGTTGCTTATGGTTTAGATTCTGGCCAAGAAGGTATTATTGCTGTTTACGACTTAGGCGGTGGTACATTTGATATATCAGTACTTAGATTACACCAGGGTGTGTTTGAAGTAATGGCCACTGGCGGCGACTCAAGCCTCGGTGGTGATGACTTTGACTCATTACTAGTTGATTACTTTAAGCAGCAAACGGGTGTCTCATCTTTATCACCTTCAGTTTTACGTTTATTCATTAATAAAGCAAAGGCCTGTAAAGAAGCACTAAGCCAATACGCCAAAGTAAACGTGGGTCTTGAGTTTGACGATCAAAAATACACAGTAGAAGTAACACGCGAAACGTTTGACGAAATGGCTATGCCTCTCGTTAAAAAAACACTGCGTTCGTGTCGTCGTGCTGTAAAAGATGCTGGCATAGAAAACGACGAAGTACTGCAAGTTATTATGGTGGGCGGTTCAACCCGTATGCCACTAGTACGTAGCCAAGTACAAAGCTTTTTTGATAAAGAGCCGCTAACTTCAATCGACCCTGATCGTGTTGTCGCTTTAGGTGCTGCGCTTCAGGCTGATGTGTTAATTGGCAATAAGCCTGATTCTGACATGTTATTACTTGATGTATTGCCGTTGTCGCTAGGCCTTGAAACTATGGGCGGTTTGGTTGAAAAAATAATTCCACGCAATACGACGATTCCGGTAGCACGCGCGCAAGAGTTTACAACGTTCAAAGACGGCCAAACAGCCATGTCATTACATGTGCTGCAAGGTGAGCGTGAGCTTGTTGATGATTGTCGATCGCTTGCTAAGTTTAGCTTAAAAGGCATTCCACCAATGGCGGCAGGCGCTGCGCATATTCGTGTAACCTTTAAGGTAGATGCAGATGGTTTATTAAGTGTATCTGCAATGGAAAAATCAACAGGCGTACAAGCTGAAATTCAAGTTAAGCCTTCGTTTGGTTTATCTGACGACCAAGTAGCTAACATGCTAAAAGAGTCAATGAGTAACGCGAAAGGCGATATGCAAGCGCGTATGCTCAAAGAGCAACAAGTAGAAGCACTGCGTGTAATAGAAGCGCTTAATGCATCACTTGCAGCTGATGGTGCATTGCTTGATGATATGCAACTAGCTAACTTACGCACTGAAATTGCAGAACTGGTAAAAGTGCGCGAAAATGCACAAGAGCCTGGCGAAATTAAAGCAGCTATCGAAAAAGTCGATAATGCGAGTAGCGACTTTGCATCGCGCAGAATGGATGCATCAATTAAAAAAGCCCTTACAGGGCAGTCAGTAGACAACATTTAAGAGAGATTAGAATGCCACAAATTGTTTTTCTTCCACATCCTGAATTATGTCCTGACGGCGCTGCAATCGAAGCACCTACAGGCCAAACAGTACTCGACGCTGCGCTTAAAAATGGTATTAGCATTGCGCATGCTTGCGAAAAGTCGTGTGCATGTACTACGTGTCATTTAGTGATTCGTGAAGGATTTGATTCACTACAAGAAAGTGATGAGCTAGAAGATGACATGCTAGATAAAGCATGGGGCTTAGAGCCTGAGTCACGTCTTGGTTGCCAAGCAATTATAAGAGATGAGGACTTGGTGGTTGAAATACCTAAGTACAATCTCAATATCGTTAATGAAGAGCACTAGTTTTTAACGATGTATATATTAAAAGCCGCTGTTTGATACAGCGGCTTTTTTGTTTCAAGAAAGCATTTATAAACACGTAGCAGCGACTTTATGTCGCGTTTTTAAATATCAAACGTTTTAAGTTAAATTTTTCTAATCTCAAACTTGAACATCAAAATGATCACGTATTTTTTAGATTATATAAATGCGGGTTAAACCCGCTGCTACGAGTTCAACCCAATCCCTAAAATCTATTTCGGAGGTGTATTTTGAGTAATCTTATTTTTTCTGACTCATTTATTAACGGCGAGTTTTATAAAACAGACACGCACTTTAGCGTTAACGATCCCGCGACCGAAAAAAGTATTGTTGATGTAAGCGATATTGACGAGCAGGGTGTAAATAGCGCAATAACTGCAGCTCAAGGGGCTTTTGTTAAGTTAAAAACTACGAATGCGACCGAGCGAAGCGAAACGTTAATGCGCTGGTATGAGCTAGTTATAAAGCACAAACAAACACTTGCAGAGCTAATGACCAAAGAGCAAGGCAAGCCGCTTAAAGAATCCCTTGGCGAAATTGATTACGGTGCTGGTTTTATCAAATGGTTTGCAGAAGAAGCTAAGCGCAGTTACGGTGATGTAATTCCGCCAACAGATAACTCGCATCGTTTAACTAGTTTTAAGCAGCCTGTAGGTGTTGTAGCGGGTATAACGCCTTGGAACTTCCCTGTTGCTATGGTTACTCGTAAAGTAGCTCCAGCTTACGCTGCGGGCTGTAGTTTTATACTTAAACCTTCTGAACACACGCCACTATGTGCTATTGCACTTGCTTATCTGGCCGATCAAGCTGGTTTTGTTAAAGGTGCATTTAACGTACTCGTATCACAAGATGCTAAAACAGTCGGTAAAATGCTGACTGATTCAGAAGTCGTGCGTAAGTTTACATTTACCGGCTCTACCGGTGTAGGTAAGCAGTTACTATCGCAATGTGCAGACACAATTAAACGTACATCAATGGAGCTCGGTGGTAATGCTCCTTTTATTATTTTTGATAATGCAGATTTAGATGAAGCAGTCGAAGGATTAATGGCGGCTAAATTTAGAAATAGTGGGCAGGCATGTGTTGCAGCAAACCGTATTTTTATACAGCGTAATATTCTCGATAAAGTACTTTCAAAAATCACCCCTAAGGTTGCAGCGTTAAAAGTGGCAAATGGTTTTGAAGACGATGTCGATATTGGTCCACTCATTTATCCTAAAGCCAAAGAGAAAGTACAACAGTTAGTACAAGACGCACTCGATAAAGGCGCTACGTTGATTGGCGATAATAGTGACTTAGGTGGCAGCTTTCAAAACCCATTAATAGTAAATAACGTAACTACCGAGATGGATATTTACCACGAAGAAGTATTTGGTCCAGTATTAACGGTTATTCCTTTTGACGAAGAAAGCGAAGTGCTTGCCTTGGCTAACGATGTACCATTTGGTCTAGCTGCTTATTTTTACAGCCAAAATATTAAGCAAGTCTACCGAGTTAGTGAAGGGCTTGAATTTGGTATGGTCGGCGTAAATGAAGGTGTTATATCCAACCCAGTTGCACCATTTGGTGGCGTTAAGCAATCAGGTTTAGGCCGCGAAGGCGGGCATCAAGGGCTTGATGAATACCTAGAAGAAAAATACGTGTGTATAAAGATATAGCTGTTTTTTAGAAGCGAATTTAATTGCGTTTTGGTTTATTTCAGAAATATGGCAGAAAAATGAACTTTTTCTTTTACGGTTGCTACATAAAGCGCTTAATGCTACCTTTATGACCATATTTTTTGTTAATAAAACAACACTAAAAAACAAATAAAAAGTAAAAGGATTTCTATAAGTAGAAATAACCCCGTGTGTAAATGCCACCGTAAGGTGGCATTTTTTTGTTTGAATAGTTTTGTTTGCAATAAAGCTTTTTAGATGGAAATGCGCTTTCATAGCTATTAACTTATAGGTGTGTAGCCTGGTAAGTTATCAAAATCTATCTCATCTAACTGCTCAGGATTTGCATACTCATTGATGTAATTTTTATAAACTTGTGACTCAATAAAAATAGCAAAAATATCAGCATCAAGATGATTTTTAGCAACCATTGACCCCAAAATAAATAAACACTCACTGACCGGTTTTGCTTTTTTGTAAGGCCTGTCTACCGCAGATAGCGCTTCAAAAATATCCGTAATAGCCATTAACCTTGCAGGCACCGACATTTGCTCTTTGGTTAAACCTCTAGGGTAACCAGTACCGTCAAGTTTTTCATGATGACCTAAAGCATATTCAGTAACATTGCTTAAGTGTTTAGGGAACGGTAGGGCATCTAAAATATTTTTAGTTACATCCATATGACGCTTCATTACTTCACGTTCGGCTTCGGTTAACGTGCCTCTTCGTATTGTTAAGTTTTCAACTTCATCAGCTGAGAGCAATGGTGTATTAATATCATTTATAACGAGTTGGTATTTGTTTGCAATGCGTTCAATGTGCTCAAGTTCTGCATCACCTAAAAACTCGCCTCCTACATTCACACGCTGTAATAATGCACGGTCTAATGCCAACTGTTTAAGTTCGGTATCAAGTAGTCGTTCAAATTGTTGAACTTCGATAGGTTTTTGCAGCTTCATCGCACAGATGATTTTTTGCTGATACGCTATTTTTAAATCTCGGCTAATTATTTCAAATTTAGCATCTACATATTTTATTCGATCAAAAATAGTTTCTAGTTTTGTCGACTTTTCCATAATGTGATCGGGAGTCGCGATTTTCCCACAGTCATGTAACCAGCCTGCTATATCAAGTTCATGGCGGTCAGCTTCACTCATCGAAAATGAAGCCAATGGGCCTTTATTTATATCATGGACTGCATCAGCTAACATTAATGTGAGCGCTGGCACTCTTTTACAATGGCCGCCGGTATGAGGTGATTTTTCATCTATTGCCATTGCAATTGTTTCAGCGAAGGTTGAAAAAAGATCTTCCATTCCCTTAATCAGTGTTGAGTTAGTTAATGAAATAGCGCCTAGAGAGGCAAAAGATCGAATTAAAGTGGCGAGTTCTTCACTAAAAGGAATATTTTTATTTTGCTCGTCTTTAACATTTATAAGCTGAATGACACCAATAATATCATCTTCATGATCTTTCAAGGGAATTGTTAGCATGGACTCAGAGCGATAACCCGTGCGTGCATCCATTTTGCGAGCTGCGCTCATATCAAAGGGCAGGGCATCATACACGTCAGGAATATTAATCACTTCGCCAGAGTTTGCGGAGTGAGCAACAATAGCTGTTTCATTTGGTTTGCCATCAATAAAAAGATCTATATTAGGAAAATCAACAGGGCTCCCTAAAGTGCCACCTAAATAGAGATTCAATGATTTATTTATTACCGTTTCAAACTTGAGTTGTTTGTTTGGGGTAATCGAGTAAATGCTGCCAGCATCAGAATTTGCTATCGACATCACAACTTGCAGTATTTCATCAAGTAACTTAGACGAATTTTTTTCTGTTGTTAGCCTAATGCTAATATCGATAAAATGCTGAAGATTTGTTTTATCTATAATGTGCTGTCGCATATGTTTACTACTTTTTAGTATGTTTGAAGGCACCATTCCAATCCTTAGCGAGTGTTTGCAAATCAGTGCCCTTAATACGTTCGATAAAAATACCATAAACGTCAGAGCTAAATACGGTCGTGCTTTGTAGTTCTTTAAATAAACTAAGTGCTTGTGGCCATTTTTTATTATAAAAAAGAGTTATGGCTTGCTGTGATTTTTCAACTTCATTTAACTGCTCTTCATCGAGCTTATCTATAAAGTTTATAGGCTCAAACAACTGTACCGCCGTTGTTTTTCCGACAACTTGCACTTTATCTATTAAACGAAATGAAATATGAGGGCATTCCTTCATAGTCTCTTCTGTAACAAGAATAGCTACGCCGTAAAATTTGGTCAAGCTTTCTACTCTAGCACCTAAATTAACAGTATCACCAAGAACTGTATAGGCTTTACGGTAAACCGATCCCATATCACCTACATTCATGTCGCCAGTACTTAAGCCTATACCAATTTTTATTGCAGGCTGGCTGCTTTCTGCAAATAACTGATTTATTTGCGTTAACCCGTTTATCATAGCCATTGCGGCTTCAACAGCATGGCGAGCGTGGTTTTCATCTTTTAGTGGGGCGTTCCAAAATGCCATCACCATATCGCCTACGTACTTATCAATAGTTCCGTTATGATCAAATATGATTTTGGTAATAGCTGTAAGATATTCGTTTAAGTAGTCGCTTAATTGATGAGGTGACATACTTTCGGATAAAGAAGTGAAGCTACGGATGTCGGCAAATAGCACCGTCATATTTTTTCGCTCACTTTTTTGAGATAAACTTTTACCTTGTAATATCATTTGGTCTATACGCTCAGGAGGTACATATTGGTCAAACATCGATTTTATTTTTCGGCTGTGCTTCATCTCAGCGATAGATCCAACAATGATGTAGTAACCCGCTAATATAATGATGAGTAAAAGAGGCATTAATAAAGGTAAACTAATTTTTTGTACTGACCATAAATAAACGTTTGAAAATATAACGACACTTGTGACTATAAGAGACAAAATAATAATAAAACGTGCGCTCTTACCGTGGCTAA
>NZ_DRGM01000067.1 GCF_011050055.1 Pseudoalteromonas prydzensis
GATGTTAATCATATCTAAAATAATCTGCTTACCGATCTCAGCATCTAAATTTGGTATACGACCTTGTTCAATATCAATAACGAGTTGCAATGTTGAACCTGCCCCCCACAGTAGTTGGCAAAAAATTAAAGATTTATTTTACCTAACCCCAGAGCTACCACCTGAACACCCTGACGACTATAAAACGTTAGACGGGGTTGATCAAAATGATAACGGTATTCGTGATGATTATGAGCGCTATATGTATGAAAAGTTTGATTCTCCGCAGCTCATCACCTTTAGTTTAGGCGCAGCTTCAACATTGCAACTCGTTATTGATATTGAACAAGGTCGTATACCAAATTTAGATGCTGAGATCGGTAAGCAGATTATTTTAGATATGATTAACATCAGTTACTGTGTTCGATATTTACAAAATTCACAACCAGATTTTAGAGAACCCGAAGTTTTATACTTTAATACAATAGAAAGAGCTTATGCGAACCGAAAAAGCCAAAATAAAATTAGTGACTATATTGCTTGGGATGACGATTTTCATCGCGGTGCTGATAGAGACTGCAAAATCCTTAAAGTGAAGGAGTAAGAGTCGCCCATTAGTTCAACTAGACTGACATTGGCATTAAATGATGACTGACGCGCGAATTCATAGGGTCAAGTATTTCATCTTGCTAAGACAAACACCAATCTCACGTTTAACACCCCTCCCCCGTCATCACGCCCTGAAAATAAGCAATTGATGAGTAATTCATTTCATGGCAGGTTTTTAATGTAGGTCGTGAATTTATCCCGACAAAAGTTAAATACAGAGTTAGCGAGTTTAATAAAATACGATTAACCATACCTATACAACTTTTCGGGCTAAAGCCCGACCTACGGCTAAATGGGCTTTTTAAGATAAATTAAAAGCTATATTTTAAGCTCAGCTTATAATTTACCGGCTCACCTGGTTGAGTCCAAATTGCTGAATAAGAGTTTGCATAATATTCTTTATCCAGTACGTTATTGATGTTCAACTGTATACTTACATCGTCATTTACGTGGTAATTAGCAAACAGGTTCACCAGCGTATATGAAGGCAAATAATACGTAGGATCGATGGTTTCACCTAAACGCTCACCTTCATATTGAACAGCCACACCGATTGTCGCATTTAAGTCATTTAACTCTCTTTTAAGGCGCGCATTTGCACTGTGTTTAGGAATATTTAGTAATGGGCTACCTTTTGGCAGTTTTACCCACCAATCGGTATTAACGGTGTCGTTTGCCGTTTTGGCATCGGTGTAAGTGTAAGCAAAGTCAAATGAGGTATGGTCTGTAATATCGCCGTGTAAATCAAACTCAATTCCCTCGCTTGTTACTTCACCTAACGCCGTTGATACACCTGCCTGCAAGTCAGTGGTCAGCATATTGCTTTTTTCGGCGCTAAATACTGTAAAGCTACCACTTACAGCATCTGTACTAAATTTAATACCCGCCTCAAAAGAGCTTGTTGATTCCGGCTCAAACGCATCACCATTTATATCGTAGCCGCTGTTTGGCCGAAAACCTTCAGAGTAACTGGTGTAATATTGTATATCGTCTGAGTAGGCATACACTAAACCCACCCGTGGGCTAAATGTACTTTGGTCGCTCTTAGACTGACTTTGATTGATGTGATTATCTATTTGCTGATCAAACCAATCATAACGGCCGCCCACTTGCATTTTCCATTGCTCAGTGATGTCGATTTGATCTTGAATATAAAGCCCATAACTATGCTGTATTTCAGTGCTGTTGTATAAAAGTGAACCTTCGGGTGCGGTTTGCCCATACACTGGGTTATACATATTGATTGCATAGCGCGTATCTTCAAGCGTGGGACGGTATCTGTACCAAAGTTTATCAAAATCAAACTTGCTAGCGTCCCCACCTATTAATAAATGATGGGTAAAGCCAGCCGCGCTGATACTGCCACTGAGCTCAATACGCGCAGAGATATTTTTAGTTTGAAAATCACGCTGGTTATGTTGTCTACTTAAGGTTTCGCCATCAGTAAAATAAACCTGCCTGCTAGGGGCTAATTCTGCATCGCTCGATTCGCTTATAAATTTCGAATCGCTATAGCTAAAACCATTTAAAAGTGACCACTGTCCAATTTGATGCTCAAACGTTAGTTGGTGAGAAATAGCATCAACCTCAGTCGGTTTATCACTTGGCTCACCTAAAAAAGTCTCAATGGGTAATGCATCTATCTTCCCGCCTACTGCGACAATCCCACGGTCAAACGTAACGCTTTGATCAACATACTCAAGTTCATAATTTAACTTTGTTGTGTCGGAGATTAACCAAAGTATTGAAGGCGTTATCACCGTTTTTTTATCTTCGTGGTAGTCTCTAAAGCTTTCGCTTTCTTCAATCGCGCCGTTTATTCTAAAAGCGAGTTGATCTGAAATTGCGTTAGTGTAGTCACCTTCACCGCGATAACTTTGCCAACTACCAGCAGATACTTTCAAAGAACCTTGCTCTTCAAACTGCGGCTTTTTAGTAATAATGTTAATAGTACCGCCTGGCTCAGAGCGGCCATAAAGTGCAGAGCCTGGGCCTTTCATCACTTCTACATAATCAATATTACTGGTATCGCGGGTGCCACTAAAGCTTCGACCTGATGAAAAGCCATTAATTAAAAAGCCTGATGGAATGCTTTCATCGCCCACTAAACCACGTATTGCAAAACTTTCCCATAACCCGCCAAAATCATTTTGTTCAGAAATACTCGGCGTTAAATCGAACATATCTGCTAGTGTGGTTACCCCTGCATCATTAAGCTTTTCAGCGGATATAAACTCTATGCTTTGCGGTTGTTCGCTTAAAGGTACATCGCCGCGAAAAGCTTGCCTAACACCCGAAACAGCTATTTTTTCTATGCTTGGTGACGCTGTAGCTGCGTATACAGAAGGTGCTAAAATTGCACTTACAGCAATTGAAAGGACTGATATGTGGTTTCGTTTAATTGTATTCATTCTATCTCTTAGGTATTAGCGTGACTTAATCAATTAAGTTTGTGCTCAAAATTTTTTTAATTTAACCTACTAGGCAAGCATTTGAATATGTAGGCAATAATAATTATCATTTAGAATTCTATACAAACGAGACAAAAAACGCTACCCCAGTCAAAACAAATATTACAAAGTTATTAAATTACAATTTAGAAAAAAATGAACATATTAAGCTAGCCTGCATTACATTAGCTGCCTACGTGGCACACTGGCAGAAGTCCCTAAACTTAAAAATCAGCAATTACAAATTTTATCTATAGGCAACGTATTTTCAGATCAGAAAGATACAATGGTGAACTACCGCATAACCTGCAATGGCAAAGCAGTACAAAGTGCCGAAGTAATCAATGACTTAGTGAATGACCCTGCTCAAAAGCCTGTTATAAGCAATGATGCTGGCGTAGCAACACTCTCATTTGTATTGCCCCATGCCGCAGAGTAATAATTAAAAAAGCTCGTTAGTCATACTGCAAAGAAATGCTGTGGTCAGGTGCTGTATTTAGCCAAGATCTGATACCAACCCTGCGTTTAGCCCTCATCAGTTACAACTATAACGCCTCATAACAGTCAGTAATAATATTCAATACTTTCCACTTGCATTTACCTAAAAAGTGAACTTAATTTAAAAAATAACTCAACATCATTCAAAAGGAATTTGCAATGACTAAACTCATCATTATTGCTTGGTTACTTTTTTGTTCGCATGCTTACGCGACAAATATTTTTCAGCTTAACTCAAAATCAAAAAATACCGATTTAACTGATATTCAACCAAACCACCCACAATGGAATGCCGGCTCTGTCTATGTAGCTGGTGATGTCGTCACTCACAACAACAGCTTATTTATTGCCGCTTTTTGGGTTAAAGGTATTGAGCCGATCGAAAACCTGCCACATTGGGATGGCTGGATCTGGCTGCAAAATACCGTGATAGAAAAATGGCAAGCAAACAAAGTGTATCAAGCTGGCAGCCTTGTAAAACACGGTACTGACTACTTCCTTGCCCGCTATTGGAATGAGAATAACGAACCCGCCCCCCACAGTAGTTGGCAAAAAATTAAAGATTTATTTTACCTAACCCCAGAGCTACCACCTGAACACCCTGACGAC
>NZ_DRGM01000068.1 GCF_011050055.1 Pseudoalteromonas prydzensis
CTTTATAGCATCGTTTATGGCGAAGTGCATCGTATACATCAGCAAGTGCGACTATACGACCAAATACATTGATTGCATTACCGCTTAAACCTTCTGGGTAACCAGAACCATCCCATTTTTCATGATGTTCTTTAGCGATAATTGCACCTGTACTCACAATTTCATGAGGCGAGTCTTTTAAAATAGTGTAGCCTTTATCAGTGTGGGTTTTCATCACTTCCCATTCTTGGGCGTCTAACTTTGCTGGTTTATTTAATACCGCATCAGGAATGCCCACTTTACCTACATCATGCAGAGGCGACGCCAATCTTATTAAATCAGCATCATGCTTAGATAAACCATAACCCTGAGCTAAAATATGACAAATATGCGCTACACGCTTAACATGATTGCCTGTCTCGGTTGATCGTTGCTCTACCGCTTCACTTAACCTATAAACAAGCTCTTGTTGCGTTGCTTCTATTTCAGACTGGAGCTGTACATTTTCAAACGCAAGTTGCACGTTTTGAGAAAAAATCTTGATTAAATGACGCTGAGTATCTGTCAAATCCTTTGGGATCCCCGATATAAACAGCATCGAATTATGATTGTACTCACTGCTACAATACGCAAATAAGTAATTATCTTTATAAATAATACTTTTTTCATTAAGCGCCTGATGGCACGCACTTAACTGTTCAGCTTGTAATACCTCATCGAGCTCTTTACCTTCACTTTTTTCAAAATCACCGGTACCCGAGCAAACAATTAGCTTTTTATTATTTTGTGCTTCAGGGTTTTGTGCAACTAAAGTAGTTGCATACATAGCTTGATCAGCAATACCCAATAAAGATGTTAACTGCTGCATAACGCCTTCAATAAAGTGCTCTATTGAATGCGCAGAAAAAATATCACGAGACGCTATAATTATCTTCTCAAGTCCTTCGCGTGACTGCTCTATTGAAATAATATCGCGGTACGAGCGCAGGCTCGACATAATGACTGTAAATAATTTTTGAGCCGTTAGCTCCGTTTTCGATTTGTAATCGTTAATATCATAATTAATAATTACTTGTCGTTCAGGGGCTTGACCAGGTTGACCTGTCCTTAAAATAATTCGAATATGATTATTTTTAGCTTCTTCACGAATAAACTTAGCAACTTGCAAACCAGCGTCGTCGGTTTCCATTACAACATCAAGTAACACAATTGCGGCATCCGGATGCTCTTTTATAAGCTCTTTGGCTTCAGCTCCCGAATAAGCACTGATAAATTCTAAACGTTTATTTTGAAACTCAAAATCACTCAACGCTAGTTTTGTAACAGCATGAACTTCAGGTTCGTCATCAACGATTAAGACTTTCCAGGTACCAAGTTCAATCTCATTGATTGGTTCTTCTGGCTCATCTGAAAATAAAAAATCACCCATCATAGTCGAAATTCCTTCATGGCATTATTTAACGCACTAGTAAGCAATTATTATTCTTTAGGGCCACTGTGCAAACGTTACACGGTCATTATTACCAAAGTCTTTCACTGTTTTAATATTAACAAATGCCATTTTTTTGAAAAAATGACGAACAGCTTCACCTTGCTCAAAACCGTGTTCTATTAAAAGATAGCCACTAGATAACAAATAGTCACGTGATTGTGTAATTATTTGTTTAATATCAGACATTCCGCAATCATCAGCCACTAATGCCGACAAAGGCTCAAAGCGCACATCGCCCTGATTTAAATGTATATCACTGCTTTCAATATAAGGTGGGTTAGTGACAATTAGGTTGAATTTTTCACCGTGCAACTCACTAAACCAGTTGCTTTGCTTAACGTGTACGTTGTTAATCGCCAATCGCTGCTGGTTACGTGTAGCAAGTGCAACAGCATCGCTTACTCTATCTACTGCAGTAATTTGCCAATTAGGCATTTCACTACCCAGTGCCAACGCAATTGCACCAGTACCGGTGCCTAAATCAAGTACTTTAGCTGTAGCAGGTACAGTCACTTCAAGTGCTTGTTCTACTAGCGTTTCGGTATCTGGTCGAGGTATTAAGGTTGTTGCGTTAACTTCAAGCGATAAACTCCAAAACTCACGCTGCCCCGTAATATGTGCAACAGGTTCACCGTTTAAACGCCTTTGGCAAAATGTATTAAATTGCTGTTGTTGCTCAGCGTTAAGTTCATGCTCTGGCCAAGTGAAAAGGTAACTGTGAGGTTTTTGAAGAATATGTAAAAGTAAAACTTGTGCATCTAATTTAGCACTTTCGCTGCTAGGTGCTAATAAATTAGCGCCTGCAGCAATAGCTTGTTCAAGAGTTTGGCTCACGACTACTCGTCGCCCATAGCCGCTAATAAGTCAGCTTGATGTTCTTGCATTAATGGGTCAATAACACAGCCTAAATCACCCGCTACCACTTCATTTAAACGATAAAGTGTTAAGTTAATACGGTGATCGGTAATACGACCTTGTGGGTAGTTATAAGTACGGATACGCTCAGAACGGTCGCCACTACCTACTAAATCACGACGCTCAGATGCTTCTGCCGCATGGCGTTTCTCATCTTCAGCTTGTTGCAAGCGTGCTGCAAGTACCGACATCGCTTTAGCGCGGTTTTTATGCTGTGAACGCTGATCCTGACACTCAACCACAACACCGGTAGGTATATGTGTAAGTCGAATAGCAGAATCTGTTTTATTAACGTGCTGACCACCTGCGCCCGATGCACGAAATGTATCAACTTTTAAATCTGCTGTGTTAATTTGTATCGCTTCGGCTTCTGGTACTTCCGCCATTACCGCAACAGTACATGCAGAGGTATGAACTCGCCCTTGTGACTCGGTTTCTGGCACACGTTGTACGCGGTGTACACCTGATTCAAACTTTAATTGACCGTAAACGCCTTCGCCACTAATATTTGCAATAACTTCTTTGTAACCACCGTGCTCACCTTCATTGGTGCTCACAACTTCTACTTTCCATTTTTTAGTTTCTGCATAACGACTGTACATACGAAATAAATCGCCAGCAAAAATAGCCGCTTCATCACCGCCTGTTCCAGCACGTACTTCAACAAATACGTTGTTATTATCTCGTGGATCTTTTGGCAACATTAATACTTGAATTTGATCTTCAATTACCAAAATTTGCGCTTTAGCTTCTTTATATTCTTCTTGCGCCATTTCACGCATTTCAGGGTCAGAATCTTTAAGCATTTCTTCTGCACTGGCTAAATCATCTTGCGTTTCTTTGTAAGTTAAAAACGTTTTTACAATCTCTTCAAGCTCAGAATATTCTTTTGAAAGCCCACGAAAACGATTTTGATCACTAATGACCGACGGGTCGCTTAGCAGCGCTTGTACTTCTTCGTAACGCTCTACTAAGGTTTCTAATTTATTATAAACAGACTCTTTCATTTAACGGTTATTCCTGATCA
>NZ_DRGM01000069.1 GCF_011050055.1 Pseudoalteromonas prydzensis
CACTATAATCACTGACGGTATTAAAATGGTTTGCGCCGATGTCAGGTGTTGGTGGTGCTTTGTCAAACAGGTTGTCGATACCAAAGTTAACCGCGATGCTGTCACTAGTGAAGGCCATCAATATCATAGTTATCTAGCAACTCTAATAAGGTCGCAATACTATAATCGATGACTGACTGATTAGTTGGAATGAACCAATGCATGCCATTTTTAAGTTGCACAACATCCTCAGCCATTTGCATACTCATTGACTGCTCGCTGACACTGCCGCCAGATGGGTGATGAACGCGATAAGGGTTGAACCACGCATGTAGCTTTAAACCCCGCTTGTGTGCTTGTTCAATCCAAAACTGCAATGGATCGTAAAAGGGCTCAGGCGCTTGCCCCTGCTTAGCAGTTAAATAGTAAGACCATGGCTCAGTGCTACTTTGATAAAGCGCATCAGCTTGAGGCCGTACTTGAAAGATCACTGTATTAAAATTATTTGCTTGCAGCGTATCTAATATTTTTATTGCTTGGCGTTTTTGCTCTTCGACAGGCAGGCCTGCTTGCTGCGGCCAGTTAATATTCGCAACAGTCGCGACCCATGCGGCACGAAATTCACGAACAACGTCTTCTGTATGAATAGTTGCAAGCAGCGGGTTAGCTTGCTTTTTGGTAATAGCTGTTAAAGGAGCGGACTGACAAGCGATTAAAGTAACAGCTATGAGCAGAGAAAAAATTACTCGATGCATCATTTATTTCCTAACAAGTGAAAAAATATAGCCGATAGTGAGGACTATCGGCTATTTATATCGTATATGGCGGGGGGAAATTAAAATTTATACTGCGCGCCCAGTAAGAATCTACGGCCATAATTATGGATAGCCAGTGGGCGGTTGCTATCTGACATGCCAGTGCTGTTACTTGACATTGAACGTTGGTCTTCATCTGTTAAATTAATGGCTTGAAATACCACATTCAGGTTATCAGTCACATTGTAGCTAAGGTTCAAATCATATTGACCAAAGTCATCAATGTACTGATTTAGCCCTAAATAAGTTGTGTAAAAGTATTCAGAACGATAAGTATATGAAACCCTTGCACTAAAGCCCATGTTCTCGTAATACACAGTGGCATTAAAGGTATCTTCCGAGTTATTAGGCAGGACAGCCTCTTCGCCAGCGGCAATTTGCTCTGCTGTTTGCTCAAGCTCTGCATCAGAATAGGTATAATTAGTTTGAATACCAAAACCATAACCTAGCTTTTGCGTATAATTAACTTCAAAACCTGAGTTTTCGCCGCCTAAACCATTTAACGGCTGAGTGATTAAAAAGGTGCGTAGCTCTTCAATACCAGTATCAGGGTCGGTCCACAGCCACTCTTTATCAACGGTGCTATTTGTAATGTATGAATCGATATCTTTATAAAAATAAGCTAACGATAAAATAGATGACTCATTAAAATACCATTCAGCTGACAAGTCATATTGCGAAGCGCGATATGGTTTTAAATCAGGATTTCCTTCATTGCCCTTACAACCCGTAGCCGCCGTGCAATAACCACTTTTACGAGCGGATAAAAAATCATAATCAGGACGAGACATCACTTTTGCTGCAGCAAAGCGCAGGATGATCTCATCACTGTAATCATAAGCAATATTTAAACTCGGTAGAAAGTCATCATAACTAGTAGAAAAACCAACTTCTTCGATATTTTGCGGATCAAAACTGCGGCCAGTATATTGTAAAGACTGCGAGTCAACCTCAGTTTTGACTGCTCGAACACCTACGTTACCGCGCACATCACTGAATGCAAATAATGCTTTAACGTAGCCAGCTGTAATGGTTTCTTGCAAGTCATATGTGTAATCTAGGTGCTCATACGGCGCTGTTGATGGTTCGGTTTCTGCAATCCATTTACTGTAAGCAGCATTATCAAATTGCCATAAAATGGCATTCTCACCACCCATAAAATCATTAACTGTGGTCGTTGCAAACTGGCCTAAATTATTCGTACTGCCATCAGCCCCCTTTTTAGGATAATTTGCTTTAATTAAGTTTGCGGCTTTGCTGTGCTCGCGGTATTTAACCCCGGTTTTTATCGCCGTAAAGTAATCATTATCGAGTCGATATTCAAAATCAAATTGCACATATTTCTCATCTGAATCATTCGCTATATCGTTTTTATGATTGTAGTCTAAGCGATAATCAGCAGGTGTAAGGGAGTCTGATAATGTAACCTCAGGGGTGCCATTTTCAATGCTGTAAGAAGCTTCTGTGTTTGCATAGTACTCTGAATATACGTCACTGACTGCGCCTTCAGCTTTACTATAGCCAAACTGTGTTGTCAGTGTGTAGTTATCTTGTTCATAGCTAACTTTAATATCGTGAGCTTGAGTTTTAAATTCACCTTGGTATCCGGCATTGCCGTAATAGCCTAAATTATTATGGGCCGGTAACGTTCCCGCGACCACAGTACCATCGACAATATCCGCTTGCTCAATATTGCCAATGTTCTGTAATATAAAACCACTCGAATAAGTACCGTACGATTCATGCTCAGATTTTGAATACAAGTTATTAAATACGATATCTAAATTTGCTGAAGGTGCGTATTGCAAGGTAGCCGTAAGGGTATTTAAATCCGAATCACTGGCATAGCGGTTATAACCGACAGCCCCAGGATAATATTCATTATCGCCATCACCATTGGCATCTGTACTACGGTAACCAAATCTTACTTCTTTACTGTCTCTTTGGGTGGCGAGTTCTTTGCGCACAAAGCCCACATTAAAACCAAAGTCTTCATCTTCATTTTTCCAAGAGTATAAACCTGAAATATAGGGTTTAGTTTCATCGGCATTTTCAAAATGAAATGCTTTCACTGACAGTGCTGCATAGTTAGATTCACTGTCCAGTGGCTTGCGTGTTCTAACCACCACAGTGCCACCAATTGAACCTTCATCAACATCAGCTTCAGCTGACTTAAACACTTCTAAAGTATCAACTAATTCTGCAGGCAAAAGTGAATAGTTAAAGCCCCGTGATGGCCGAGTGATAGATGCCGATGCCGTCGCTGAAGCAACACTCTGGCCATTTAATAAGGTAATGTTTAAATGAGGTGCTGTACCACGAATACTTACTCGGTCACTTTCTCCGCCGAGGTCTTTTTCAACTTGCACACCCGGAATACGCTGTAGGGCATCGGCTACCGTTTGATCGGGGAATTTACCAATATCTTCTGCAGATACGGCATCGACAACACTGTTAGCAAAGCGTTTCATATTAAGGCTCTTCTCGACAGACGCTGCGTAGCCTTTTACCTCTATCCGTTCGATATCTTCTTTTGTTAAGTTTTCTTTCTCTAATTGCTCGGCATCATTAGCAAAAGCCGTACTAGAAGCTGAAATAACCAAAGTGGCGAGTAATGATTTTTTGAATTGAGTTGTAATTGTGTGGAATTTATTATTCATAGTATAAGCATTTAACCTTTTTTATATTGCAAAGTACTTGTACGGCTACTACTGGTTTAACGTTGTTAAACCAAGACATAAGTTATAGTTTTGTTACCTGCTGTTAACTTAGTAAAAAAAACACACAAGATCAATATAATTTATTCCTTAAACAATATGTTTTTACAATTTATAATTCCTGCCGTGGCTATACTGTCATTTAATCGCTATTTTCATAAAAACTTAAACCAATGAAAAATAAGCATAATTAAAAATGTAATCAACTCTATGACGAATTTTGAGGTTAATTTAAATTAGGTTAGCGCAGAGTTGGCAACGTGAACTACATTGTCAATCGCTTAGAGGGCGTATAAGATATTGTAACTACTGCGGTTTTTGCTGGTTGACGAGCATCAGCAAATATTTGTTAAGGCGGCGCTCACGAGTTTCTGGTTTCTTAGCCGAGCTCAACGCATGGTAAATGATATGCTTGTTTGATTTACTTAATGTGTCAAAAAACGCTTGTGTCTCTGGCTTAGCAGCTAATGCCTGTAAAAAATCGTCCGGGAATTGCATGTCTGCCGATATTGCATAAGCGGCATCCCAGCGACCATCGGCTTTTGCCAAACGCACTGGGATCATTCCGGCTTCTTGCATTAAGCCATCTTCAATTAATTGCGCTACGTATTTGGTATTTCGTTTTGACCAAACACTGTTAGCTCTGCGAGGAGTAAAACGTTGTAAGTACGAATCACCATCTAAGGATTTTTTAATACCATCAATCCAGCCCCAGCAAAGCGCGACTTTGACAGATTCTTGCCAATTTATAGATTTTTGCGCAGATCCTTGTTTATAGATCTGCATCCATAGCTCTGCGCAATCAAAATGATTTTCTGCAAGCCAACTATCAAAGCTCGCAGTTGTTGCAAAAGACTTGATATTAGACGGTTCAATTTTTGCCATTTTTTTACAGCTCAATCACTTCTATCGCACCACGTTTTTGCATGGTGACAAACAGCTTGGTTTGCCCATCGTTAAACGCCACGTTGGTTGGATGCTGCCCTGTTAACGTATAGGTTTGTAACACAGTCCCTGCGGGGCTGATCTTTAATATCACGCCAGCACCATAACGCGCCACAAACAGGTTACCTTGGTTATCAACGCGCATGCCGTCCATGCCATGATCAGCAAACTTAATCAGCAGCTGTTTATTGCTAATGTTTAATTCGCTATCAAGATCATATTGCCAAATAACTCGCTGCACGCTTTCATTTACATAGAGCTTGCTATTATCGTTATTGACCGCCACACCATTGGTAGTGCCCATATTCTCTTCTAATAATTGCGTACTGCCATCGGCATCTATACGCCACAATTTACCAGTACTGTTTGCCCAGTTTGGGTCGCTGGCAAACAACGCGCCGCGCTTGGTTATGGCGATATCATTCGGTTGATTCATGGTGTTATTATGAGCAAACACCTCGACACTTTGGCTATTTGCTGACACTTTTAAAATATTATGATTTACATAATCGGCTATGTATAAATTACCTTGGCTATCAAATTGCAAACCATTACCAACGCTGTCATTTGGCAACTTAATAAATAACTGGGCGTTACCATTGCTATCAACCTTGCCAATCGTACCTTGCTCAGCAAAATTAACCGCGTATAAGTGCTGCTTATAGAACACAGGGCCTTCTATGCCTTGAGTAAACACATTATCAGGCACAAACTCCTTGCTGTGCTGCGCAATACTGGTAGCACTAAAAAGTGCCGCGCAGCTTAATCCACAGATCATCGCTTTCATTTTATTATTATTCCTAATTTAAATTATTACTGGTGAAGATACTTAAGATGGGAAAATTATCTTCGCCAAACGACAGCGTTAATGAGCGCTGTTCGCCATCATCTAGTTTAATATTATCAGCTAGTGCCATAGGTGCTACTCGCCTGCCATCGGCAAATAACGCCATAATATGCTCGGCCTGTAAAATACGCGAACCCGAGGCATCATTACGAATTGTTACCACTGCGACTCGGCGGCCTTGTTCACTGCTCATCAGCACAGAGTTAACCACAGTAAAGTCACTGTTTTTTGGCCTTACTTTGGCATCATTTGCAAAACTGAACGGCATTCCTTGCAGCGCAACCTGATCAACTGACAATACTTCATCACTGGCCTGTGTAGTAAAACAACTTAAGCCACTGCTCATCAAGGCTAACAGCATAAATGGGTGTATTTTCATTTCATTCCCTCGTTAACAGCATCAATTTAAAGGCTATTTTTAACACAACTGATTCCAAAATGGCAGCAAATAGTGCCACTGTTGCACAGCTGCAAAAATGATTCTCCGTATAGCGATAAACTAACCTATGCTAACTGTTGAATTTATAAAGCTCTGCCCTAAGTTCATGACTTAAGTATTTAACACGCTGCAAAGTACATAACCACTGCGCATTTAGTTTTACAGTCGTTATGCAGCCTTCACTCTTAACTGGATACGGAAAATAATTATGCAAGCTATCTCAAATAAGCAATTTACCCTTCAATCTCGCCCGCATGGTGCGCCAACTCTTGATAACTTTGCACTTAAAAGCGTGCAACTACCAGAGCTACAGCAAGGCGAGGTATTGCTACGCACTATTTATTTATCACTCGACCCTTATATGCGCGGCCGTATGAGCGATGCCAAATCATATGCCGAACCTATAGCTATTGGTGATGTAATGGTAGGTGCAACTGTGTGCCAAATTGAGCAATCAACTAACGATAAATTTGCCGTGGGCGATTGGGTATTAGCCTACACTGGCTGGCAGGAATACGCTATTTCAAACGGCGAAGGATTAATACCACTCGGGAAAGAGCCAAGCAAGCCTTCTTATGCACTCGGTATTATGGGCATGCCAGGCTTTACTGCTTACATGGGGCTATTAGATATAGGTGCACCAAAAGCAGGTGAAACCGTGGTGGTTGCCGCCGCAACCGGCCCAGTTGGTGCCACAGTTGGGCAAATTGCAAAGCTCAAAGGCTGTAAAGTGGTCGGCGTTGCTGGCGGCAGTGAGAAATGCCAATACGCGGTTGATAAACTAGGCTTTGATGCCTGTATTGACCACCGCAGCGATGACTTTGCCGCACAATTAGCCACAGCCTGTGATGCGGGTATTGATGTTTATTATGAAAATGTGGGCGGAAAAGTGTTTGACGCCGTATTACCTTTACTGAATACCGCAGCGCGGGTGCCATTGTGTGGTTTAGTATCGCAATATAATGCCACTGAACAACCACAAGGGCCAGATCGTATGGGCGCGCTAATGGGGCAAATTCTCACTAAGCGAATTCGCATGCAAGGCTTTATTATTTTTGACGATTATGGCCATCGTTATGATGAGTTTGCAACCGATATGCAAAAGTGGCTTAGTGAAGGGAAAATTCACTATCGCGAACATATAGTGACAGGCTTTGAAAACACCGTATCAGCGTTTAACGATATGCTGGATGGCAAAAACTTTGGCAAAACGGTAGTACAAGTAAATAAACCGCTTTAAATTTACCATGCGCAGCCACCGCTGCGCCTCAAGGACAATCATGATCAAATTACATCATTTAAATAAATCCCGCTCTAAACGTATTATTTGGTTACTCGAAGAGCTAAACGTTGACTACGAAATTGTCGCTTATCAACGTAATACAGAAACATTTTTAGCCCCCGATGAACTAAAAGCAGTACACCCACTGGGTAAATCTCCGGTGATTGAAGATGACGGTTTAGTTATTGCCGAATCAGGCGCAATCACCGATTACCTGATCACAAAATACGGCAACGGTAAATTTGCGCCACAAGCAGGCACAAACGAATACGTTGATTATCAACAGTGGCTACATTTTGCAGAAAGCTCAGCGATTTTACCGCTATTGTTAAAAATGTTTGTGCAAAAAGACGGCGCTAAAACCGAGTTTTTAGAAGGCTATGCCGATGCTGAAACCGCTAAAGTGATTAGTTACTTTAACGCCAGACTTGAAGGTAAACGCTATTTAGTAGGCGATACTTTAACTGGCGCCGACTTTATGATGTCGTTTATTGTTGAGATTGTTAAAAATGCCGGTCAACTAGCGCATTTCAAAAATCTTGTTCGCTATGATGAGCAATTACAAAGCCATGAAAAATTTCATACCGCCAATGAGCTAGAAGCAAAGTACGATTAATAAACTAATTTAATGAGTTAAAGTTAGATTCATTAAACGCATTACCATAATCAGAGGTGAGATCTCACCTCTGATTTAACGTTTTAGTTAGCCTTTTAGCGCAATTAATTACCACTACCTAATCACGCTATTCTTACTCTAAATACGCACTGACTCCAACTACACAACAGCAGCAGTGTCACTTAAAAATAACAGCATCAACAGTAAACACGGAAAATATAAATGACTATAAATACGCGATTAGCAACAGGTTTTGGGGTTATCTTACTAATGATGCTAACTTTAACTGTGATTGGCACATCAAGAGTTAATCAAATTGATGGCAACATTACAGAGATAACCGATATTAATTCGGTCAAACAACGCTACGCTATCGATTTTAGAGGAGCCGTACACGACAGCGCAATTGCCATTCGTGATGTTGTTTTATTAACAAGCCCAAGTGATTTAAATGGTACCGTTAATTTATTAAATGAACTCAACGATACTTATCAAGTATCTCACCAACAAATGTCGACACTGATTGCTGATATGTCTGATGCTGAACGTTCATTAATGCAAAAAATTGATAAAATTGAGGCCCACACCCAACCTTTGGTTGCCAATATCATCGCGGCTAAACGCGCAAATAATATTGATCAAGCAACGACGCTACTGTTAACTGATGCACGTCCCTCTTTTGTACAATGGCTTAATACCATTAATCAATTTATAAACCTACAAGAACAAGCAAACCAAGCATTAACGGAACAAACACGAGAAATAGCCAGCTCTTTTGAGTTATGGATGATCTCGCTCACGGCACTGGCCATTATTATTGGTGCTGTAGTTGCCTATATTATTGGTTCGCGAATTAAAAATGCGGTTGGTGGTGAACCACAACAAGCAGCTGAAATTATCGCACGCATAGCAAAAGGCGATTTAACGACAGAAATAACTTCATGTTGCCCGAATAGCATGATGGCATCGGTGAAAATGATGCAAAAAGAATTAAAAACAATCGTCAATAATATTATTAACTCTTCAAATGAGCTGTCATCTCACTCTGCCAGTGTGGCATCTGGTTCACAACAAGCACTGCGCGCAGCAGATAATCAAGTGACGCATACTAATGCTGCGGTGGATAGCTTAGAAACAATGAGTCAAAGTATTCATTCGGTTGCCAGCGCGGTGAAACAAACTGAAGACAATTCAAAAGTCACAGCGCAACTATCGCAGCAAGGCAGTCACTCAGTGCAAAAAGTAGCCACTGAAATTGAAGGTATATCAAGCACAGTAAAAGCAACCGTTAAGCAGGTCAATATACTGCAAGATCACGTGAAAAATATTGGCGACATATTAGGCGTTATTCGCAGCATTTCAGATCAAACAAACTTACTCGCTCTTAATGCGGCAATAGAAGCCGCACGTGCTGGTGAATCAGGCCGAGGCTTTGCGGTCGTCGCTGATGAAGTAAGACAACTAGCTCAACGCACCGGTGATGCAACAGGTGACATTGAAAAAATGATCCTACAAGTACAAGAAAACACCCAAGCATCGGTAACAGCGATGGAAACGACGGTGCCCAAAGTTGAAAACGGTTTAATATTAATGGGTGAAGCGAATCAGCTGCTGCATGAAATACAACAGCAAGCCAATGACTCGTTGACAAAAGTACTCGAAATTGTTGATGAAACATCAATGCAAGTGGCCACTGTTTCAGAGATCAGCACTGGGGTAGAAGAAATAGCTAATATGTCAAAAGAGACAAGCTTATCGCTTAACAATAATGCCAAAGAAGCCGTTGCGTTGGCGCAGTTGTCTGACACTTTAAAACAATACATAACCTACTTTAAAGTAAGTTAACTAGAGTTTAGGTTCAGTTAATAAAAATAAATGTTAATCTATTCGGCCCATCTGCAATCATATTTAACTGCCGTGGGCCTTACTTTTATTTAAGCAAAGTCGTTATTTTACTTGATTACGCCCAGCAGCTTTTGCTGCATACATCGCTTTATCAGCCTCGGCGATAGTTGTTTCAACATCAGTATTAGCATTAAGCTGCGCGACACCAAATGAACCTGTTACCGATGCTTGGGTGTTTTCTTGTACTTGTAGGATCATTTTTTCAATGTCACCTGTTGCATCACCGGTGCG
>NZ_DRGM01000070.1 GCF_011050055.1 Pseudoalteromonas prydzensis
ATAGAATGTGGGCGCATAGCTCAGCTGGATAGAGTACTCGGCTACGAACCGAGCGGTCGGAGGTTCGAATCCTCCTGCGCCCACCACTTTCTATAACTGAATAATTAATAAAGAGCCCGACACATGGTCGGTTTTTTTATGTTTGAAATTTGTAGTAAACTATTAAATAATTTACTACATTAGTCAAAACAAGACGTTAAAATTAAAATAGAATGTGGGCGCATAGCTCAGCTGGATAGAGTACTCGGCTACGAACCGAGCGGTCGGAGGTTCGAATCCTCCTGCGCCCACCACTTTCTATACATTTATATAAAGGTGTAAGAAAGCAATAACCGACGAGAGTCGGTTTTTTTATGCCTGAAAATTGCCTCGTCATTATAAAAATATAAAATCACATAAAAACACCAACCGAGCGGTCGAAGGTTCACTCTTTGAAGATACGTCCTGCGCTGCGCCCATCACTTTCTATACATTTATATAAAGGTGTAAGAAAGCAATAACCGACGAGAGTTGGTTTTTTTATGCCTGAAATTTGCTGTAGGCTCGGGTTTATCCCGCGCTTTTTTAAAGTTGCAACCACCAACCGAGCGGTCGAAGGTTCACTCTTTGAAGATACGTCCTGCGCCCACCACTTTCTATACATTTATATAAAGGTGTAAGAAAGCAATAACCGACGAGAGTCGTTTTTTGTACCTGAAATTTCACATAGCAAACGTCACTGAGGTTTGCTTAGAGATATGACAATTGTATGAATTTTTTATGGAAGCCGTTTTTATAGGATAATTTCATTTATGATGTGGTTGTTATTTTATCACATTATGAGTTTTATGATGATCTCTAGAAGACAATTTATTATTAGTGCCGGTACACTCGCTTTTATGGGGCTTTCCCGTAGTACTTTTGGCAAAGTACCATTGCTTGAAGTGAGTGAGCATTTAAGTGCCTACGGTCCGTTAGTGACTGATCCTAACAGGTTACTCGATTTACCAGCCGGATTTAGCTATCAAGTTATATCCAAACTGGGTGATAAAATGGATGATGGCTTTACAGTGCCAGATAAAGCAGATGGGATGGGCTGTATTGCCCTTGATGATGAGCGGGTTGCATTAGTTCGAAACCATGAATTAAAACCAACTGATTTAGTAAAAGCAGATGTTAGCTTACAAACCCATAAAAGCTCATTTGCTTATGACACTACTGCGCAAGGTGTTGCTTTGCCAGGAGGCACAAGCCACATTATTTATAATTTAAAAACCGCTAAAAAAGAGCAAGAATATTTGTCACTCATTGGCACTATTCGCAATTGTTCGGGTGGTATTACCCCATGGGGTAGTTGGCTTACTTGCGAAGAGAGTGTGCTGACTAAAGCGGATGGCTTTAATCAAGATCACGGCTATATTTTTGAGATACCTGCCAACGCTAAAGGGCTCGTAAAGCCTGAGCCTCTCAAGGCAATGGGGCGATTTAACCACGAAGCAGCAGCAGTTGATCCAACAACCGGTATTGTTTATTTAACAGAAGATAAAGGCGATAGTTTATTTTATCGTTTTATTCCTAATGAATACGGTAAGTTGAGTAAAGGCGGTAAACTGCAAGCTATGGTGATTAAAGCACAGCCGCAGTTTGATACTCGTAACTGGGTGACAGGGGCAATGCCTTTACAGCACAATATGGCCGTGGAGTGGGTTGATTTAGCGCAACCTGAAAGTCCAAAAGACGATTTAAGAATACGTGGCCACAAACAAGGCGCTGCACTTTTCGCCCGTGGTGAAGGGATACATTGGGGCGAAAAAGAACTTTATTTTTGTTGCACTAATGGTGGCCAAAAGCAGCTTGGTCAAGTGATGAAATATCAACCATCAGCGTTCGAAGGCACAGATAAAGAGCATTTAGCGCCAGGACAGGTGCAACTATTTGTAGAAAGCACTGATAAGTCGTTATTTAACTTTGGTGATAATCTCACTGTTGCACCTAATGGTCACTTAATTGTTTGTGAAGATCAATATACAGACGTGGTTGATAACCATTTACGTGGCGTAACACCCAGTGGCGAGGTGTATAATTTTGCCCGCTTAACCGCGCAAACCGAATTGGCGGGAGCTTGTTTTTCTGCTGATGGCAACACCTTATTTGTTAATGTGTATTCACCAACTAAAACATTAGCGATCACGGGACCTTGGCAGAGCTTTAAAGGCTAGCTGGTGATTGCCAATACTTACGTGCAAGTACGCTGTGGCTATTCAGTAGTGCGAAGTGAGTTAAGCTGATCCGCTTTATAGCTTAAAGTATAAACCGGATCAGCAAAGTGCTTAGCTCAGTTATTAACCAAATTAAAATAACAGGCTGAAGTTTAGGCGCAGGGTACGCGGCTCAATCGGGTGAAAGTGATTATCTTCAACGCCTTCAACTGGCTCACCGGCTAACCGTGATGCATAAAAGTAATCAATATCGTGATCAGTACTATCAAATATATTTAATAGCTCAAGGCCTACTTTCCAGTGCGTTTGTTGATAGCTTACTAAACCATTGACGACTGTAAGCGGCTCTGAGCGTTTGTCGCCATCGCTACTGAGTATGCGTTTGCCAATATGGCGTACACGCAACGAAGACTGCCACTGCTGGGTAATATGCCAATTAATACCCGTACTGGCGACCACAGGCACTGCGCCTTCAATTCTATCGTCATTTGAATCGATATCTAAGCGTGAATGGGTAAATGAGGCTTCTGCATCTAAACTCAAGGCATCATTAAGCCAATAATACGCACTGAGCTCTAAGCCGTAGCGTTTTGATGCATCACTGGCTTCGGTATTACCCGCATCACCCACAAACAGTAATTCAGAATCTAAACTCAGCCACCACAGTGCTGCTGATAAATTAAATTGTTGCTGATCAAAATAGCGCAGTCCCAGTTCAGCACCATTGCTTTGCACCAATAAATCAACTTTTGCTGCGGCATCGAAGGTAACAGGATCTTGGCGGATAGTGGCTCCTCGCGCATCATTTGAATGATACGACTGCCCCCAGTTGACATAACCGGCTAAGTTATCATTGAACAGATAATTTAAGCTGGCTTTAAAGCTAACCAAATCATCATCAGCACTGCCCGAATTAACATTGTTATTGCTATTAACATCTGCGTCAAAGTAATCATAACGTACCCCAAACGTGGCTTCGAGCGCTTGGCTTAGGGTCATTTTTGCTTGCCAATAGGCTGAGTAACTGGCTTCGTCTACCGCATCTTCACGCACTGTGCTTAAACGTTGACGTTGTTTAGTATTGTATAAACCTACTTGCTCAATATCATCGCGGCGATATTCAACCCCAACAGTATGTTGAATTGGTATCTGTGCGAGGGTGTCAGCAAATTGATAACTCAGTGCGCCACCAGTAATGGTGCGGTTATCGACTTGTTGGAATTGATCGCCATTAACAGGATCATTTAAAAAGTAAGAGAAATTAGAGAACAAGTCCATATCATAATTGATCACATAGGCGTTGGCTTTAATATGCTGGCCTTGCCAATTTGCCGATAAACTATAGCGGCTAGAGCTACCGCCTACCGTTGTATCGAGTGACCCAAGTGCACTAATAATGCCTTGGTCTACAGCACGTTGTGGGATTTGATCTGCTGAGTTCCAGCTATTATCGTAGGCCATTGCCGTCACAGCTAAATCGCCATCCCACGCTTTGCCGACATAACGGAGTAGGGCATTTTTTTTATCTACATCTTCTTTGATATCTTGCCAAGGGCCATCGTAACCTTGCCACTCACCGGCAATAATGATTTTACCGTTAGCAACGCCAAGTGTGCCCAGTGCCATCAACCGTTGATAGTTGTCTTCACCAAGAGTGATATCGAGTTGTTGATGCTTCGGGTTATCGGCTAAGTTAAATTCGGCACTGCCCGCGGTTGAAAAGTCCCCTTGTGCGGCGCCATAGGCACCTTTTTGATAATCAATGGTTGCAATCGTCTCAGGAATAATAAAATTAAGATCAGTATAGCCTTGACCATGCCCATGGCTGCGCATATTGATTGGCATGCCATCAATGCTGGTGGCAAAGTCAGTACCATGGTCAAGATTAAAACCGCGGATAAAATATTGATTGGCCTTGCCTGAGCCACTGTGTTGAGTAACGGCCATACCTGGGATCAGCTCTAACATTTCGGCGCTACGTAACATTGGTCGGTTTTCTATTTCACCTTGGCCAATCACGCCACTTGATGCACTAATAGCCTCACCAATAAGTCCTGTGCGATGCCCGTATATGGTAATTTCTTCAATGTTGGCAAGTACATTGGTAGAGCAGAGCAAGCTAGTAGATAGAATTAACAAATTGCGCATGATCATTTCCTTATAAATAGGTCGAAGTGTTTATATTTAATACTAATACGTTTAGTGATGTTAATTGGATGCAAATATTTGCTTGTAGCGGAAAATATGGTAGCTTTAATAAAATATTCCAAAAATAATAACTTAAAGGAATTTAAATTGATTTTAGCTAAACTAAAAAAAGTAGCGCTGAAACTAATCTGGGTGAGTTCAGTAGTGGTACTTGTTGCGTGCCAAAGTCAGTCACATCAAGCAGCGCTAAAAGAGCAACAAGGCCTATTTTATCAGCAGGTGATGTTAGCCGCGCCAGTGCTACCGGCTGATCTTACTAATACGGCGATGCTGGATCACGTGGTTGCTAATCGTGTTGCGCAATCTGCATATAAAACGGCGAATGAAGTTGATTACAGCAAAACCAACTGGCAGCAGCGTGTTGCCGCTGATTGGCACTATTTTGATATTCCTGCAGCACAAGGTAAGTTATTAGTCATTGATTACCAACAACAAGGTGATCAATTGGCATATCGCTATTTAGCAAATGGCAGCCAAGATGATTTATATGAACCTTGGAGCTCATCTAAAATTCAAGCATTTAGTGGTGCAATCGCAAAAGTACGAGCAACTAATCTTGAGCTGGGCGCACACGCCACAATAGGCAATAGTAATGTCGCTGATTTGATCACCAGTATTAATAGCTATGCGCCTTTTGGCAGTGCTGATGGTAACTCGAATGCGATTGCTAGCTATTTCATAAATGTTGCTGGGCGTGAGTATTTAAGTAATTTATTTGCAGATAGTTGGCTAAAGCTCAATGATTCTCGCATTATGTTTAAAGGTGCGTATGCGACAGAGATTTTTACTCCTAGCAAGACTCGTTGGCAAAGTACTGACAGTGACACTGTTGTTAGCGATATCGCTTATTTTACTGTTAATAGTGATGATCCTGCTTATCTAGGTTATCGCTGTGATGGCTGTGGTTTAACCGGTAATAAAGCGATGACAACGTTAGCCCAGGCTGAATGGTTAAAGCGCTTGGCGAGTCATACGAGAGAGCCTTTAACGCAGCAGCCCTTTCTACAAGCAGAAGATATTGATGTACTTTTTAATGGCACTGGGCACACAGATAAAACCGCTAAAGTGGGTGGTATGATGCAAGGGATCAGTCAAATGATCACCCAGTCATTAGCGCAAGTATTGGCAGCCAATGATTCTCGTCCAGCTAAACAGGTCTTGGATGAATTAACGCAAGGGCAATGGCGAGTATGGCAAAAAATCGGCTGGGGCCCGAGCGAAACGCGCTCAACCACAGAAGTTGTGATGTTGGCTCATGTTTATTTACCGTTTATTCAAGGCGGGCGAGAGTTCACCTTAGCGGCACAAAATAGTGTGCCAGGAGCAAGTGAAGAGCATCTAGCTGCGACAGGGTTACAAATGCAGGCTAATTTTACTCATGCATTTAAGCAATTACTGAAAAGCCAATAAACGCAATATCACACAATTTATAAAGTAAATTGATAATAGAGGATTACCCGAATGCGACTAACACTTATCGCCCTGAGTATTTCATTAGCCAGTATTGTTACTATGGCACCCAGCGTAGCTGCGGTTAACATCTGGCAATCAGATGTCATTGGGGTCAATCAATCACAGTTAACCCCACAGCACTGGCTTAGCCAAGTGACTGATAAAACGCTGATGAGTGCAGCGCAAATCGCGGCATTTAATAAACAATTAATTGCTGAAAATGAACATATTGTTGATCCACTCGATTTTGCCTCACAGCTAACTCGTGAGCAGTTAAAGGCACATATACTCAGTATTAGTGCAGTACCAAAAAGCCCACGTTTTTATCCTAATGGCAGCCCATTAACCGCTCAGCATTTTGAAAAATACCAAGCGAATTTGAATTTAGACGCGCTGGCAGATAACAATCAAGTTAGTTATGGAATGGCGGTAAAACGCTCTGTACTGCGTACGTTTCCAACTTGGGATAGAGTATTAAACAGTGGTTTAGATAAAGACCTTGATCGTTTTCAAGAAAGCGGTTTGTTCCCTGGTGACACCATTGCTATTTTGCATGAAAGTGCCGATAAACAATGGTTACTGGTGCGTGCTTATAATTATTTAGCTTGGGCACCCAAAGCGGATATTGCCAGCTCAAATAAAGCGAAGTTACGTGAATTTAAGAATAACGATGATTTTTTATTGGTCACTGGTGCTAAAGTTAATACTGCTTATGTGCCAGATGATAGCAGTACATCACAAGTGCAGCTTGATATGGGAGTGCGGCTACCTTTAGTTGACTCGCAGCAGGTGGCAAATTTATTACATGGGCAAAATACTTACGCAAGCTATGTTGTACAATTGCCAACCCGTGATCAGCAAGGTCAGTTAGTGTTAAAACCCGCACTGATTAGTCGCAGTAGTGATGTCAACCTTGGCTATTTACCTTACAACCAACAGCATTTAGTCAAGCAAGGGTTTAAGTTTTTAGGCGAACGTTATGGCTGGGGCCATGATTACAACGGCCGTGATTGCACCGGTTTTGTTGGCGAAATATACAAAACCTTTGGTTTATTAATGCCGCGAAACTCGGGTCAGCAAGGTAAGGGTGAGTACGGTATAAATCATCGCTTTGATAACGCCAGCTCAGAGCAACAGAAACTTGCCACGATAAAACAAATGCAGGTAGGCGATCTAATTTATATACCAGGCCATGTGATGATGTATTTAGGTGAGCAAGACGGCCAGCCTTATGTCATACATGATGTGAAAGGGCTTGGTTATAATAAGCCTGATGGCAGTTTTTATTCAAGTTCACTTAATGGCGTATCAGTAACGCCATTACTGCCACTGCGTTTATCGCAAACAAAAAGCTATTTAGATCGCACCTATAATATTAAACGTATTCGCTAGGAGTAAACCATGAAAATTACCGCGATACGGTTTGCTAAACTAAAAGTGCCACTCGTTACGCCATTTAAAACAGCACTGCGTGAAGTGAGCTTTATTGAAGATTTAGTGGTGATCATTGCAACCGATAAAGGTGAAATTGGCTACGGTGCTGCGGCATCGACGCCGGTAATTACCGGCGATACTCACCAAAGTATCCTCAGTGTTATTAAACAATTTATAGCGCCAAAATTGCTTGGTATGGAAATTGAAAACCTTAATCAAATATGCCAAGTGATCCAATCAAGCGTAGTGGCAAACTACAGCGCAAAAGCCGCGCTAGAGCTGGCAGTGTATGACTTGTGGGGTAAATTATACCAAGCACCGCTGTATAAGTTGCTTGGCGGTGGCAGTAAAACACTGCGTACCGACATCACTATTAGTGTGGATAATATTGATAAAATGCTCAGCGATTGTGCTGTGGCTGTAGCGCAAGGTTTTGATATTTTAAAAGTAAAAATTGGCAATGAGTTACAGCAAGATATCGAACGGGTGAAAGCAATTTATCAGGGTTTTGGCCAGCACACGCAAATTCGTTTGGATGTAAATCAAGGCTGGAATGCCAAACAAACGGTGTTTGCATTACAGAAACTAGAAAGCCACAATGTTGAATTAGAACTTGTTGAGCAACCGGTAAAAAGTGATGATTTTAAAGGCTTAAAATATATCACTGAGCGAGTTAACACGCCAATTATGGCCGACGAAAGTGCCTTTTCGCCACAGCAAGTAATTCAATTATTAGAGCAAAATGCCGTTGATATTATCAATATTAAAGTAATGAAAACCGGAGGCCTAAGTCGTGCTATTGAAATTGCCAATATTACCGCGCAGTATCAAGCTGATTGCATGATCGGTTGCATGTTAGAAGGCAGTATTGCCGTTGCTGGGGCGGCACATTTAGCGTCGGCAAAAGCCCAGCAGATCAGTAAAATAGATTTAGATGGCCCAGCATTGGGTCAATATGATCCGGTGCAAGGCGGCGTGGAATTTAATGGCCCAGCGATCACCTTAAGTGATGGCCCAGGTTTGGGCATTAAAAGTATCGATACCTTACAACCGATCAACGATGGAGTTTGGCCGTTATGAAAAAAATAATAATAACCCTGCTTGCCACCACAGCCCTCGGTGGCTGCGCTAATAGTGAAACGAGTGCGAGCTCGGTGGTTACAAGTGAGACTGTGATCCCAGCGCAGAGCCAACAACTAGTAGTGGTGGTGGCCGATGACTGGCAAGCGATTGGCGCGCAGTTGTATCGATTTGAACGGGTTGCAGGGCAGTGGCAACAACAAGGGCAAAAGCACAGTGTGGTATTAGGGCGCACCGGTTTAGCGTGGGGAATTGGCTTACACCCAGAGCAAGCGGGCGAACAAAAACAAGAAGGCGATGGTAAGGCACCCGCAGGAATTTTTGAACTAGGCAGCGCATTTGGTTATTTAGATTCATTAACCACCAATCTGACCTATCAGGGCATGACTGCCGATGATTACTGTATTGATGTCAAAGGCTCGCCATTTTATAACCAATTGGTTGATAAATCTGTGGTCGGAGAGGCGGCGGTAAAAGGTTCATCGGAGTGGATGCGCCGTGATATTTATAGTCAAGATGACTTGTATAAAAAAGGCTTAGTGGTTAAGCACAATAGTCAAAATATCGATGGTGCAGGCAGTTGTATTTTCATGCACTTATGGCGTGCAGAAAATAAACCAACCGCAGGCTGTACGGCAATGACAGAGCAAAACATGGATACCTTGTTAGCATGGTTAGATGAGCAGAAAAAGCCATTACTCGTGAGTTTACCTGCCTTACAATATCAACAAAAACAATTACTTTGGAAGTTGCCTACCATTAAATAATATGTATGAAGCCCGTTTGTTAGCTGGCTTTATAAAGTAAATAATAAAACTGTTTTCTTTTTACTGAATTAATGGAATAATATATTCCATTAGTTGGTTTGAAGTTGGGATAATAAATGAGTGCACAATACACCTTGCTAGATTGGTTCGTGTTCGCAAGCTACGGAGCAATTTTATTACTCAGTGGTTGGTGGTTTAACCGTAAGCGCGCCAATTCAAGTAAAGACTTCTTTTTAGGCGGCAATAGCATGCCGACCTGGATGGTGGCTATTTCAGTGTTAGCTACTTCACAATCCGCTGCTACTTTTATTGGTGGACCCGACCAAGGTTATCAAGGCGACTTATCATATTTGGCGACTAATATTGGCGCATTTATTGCCGCGTTTATTGTGTCTATTTTTCTGATCCCTAAGTTTTATCAGCAAAAAGTATATACGGTTTATGAGTTGCTAGAAAAGCGCATCGGCCCTAAAGCAAAACGCCGTAGCGGACTTATGTACTTATTTGGTCGTGTATTTGCTAGTGGCGCCCGTTTGTATATGGCAGCCATTGCAGTGGCAATGATTCTATATGGCAATATCAATGCAGATAGCGTCATTATTGCCACTTTATTGCTAGCGCTCGCTGGTTTGTTGTATACCGTATTTGGTGGCATTCGCAGCGTAATTTACTCTGATGTGCTGCAAAGTGTGGTGTATGTGAGTGCTGCGATTGCTGTTATCTGGTGTTTATTAACACTGATCCCAGCAGATTTATCGACTATTTTAGCAACCTTAAATGAGCCGACCCCCGGTGCTGATTCAAAATTGGCTATTTTTAAGTTTGATTTAGATTTTGGCCCAAGCGGTGTATTTAATATGGCGTCGGTATTAACCGGCTTTGTATTGCTTAATATCGCGGCTTTTGGTCTTGACCAAGATATGACGCAACGTTTACTGACGTGTAAAAGTGAAAAAGAAGGCAGCAAAGCATTACTACTTTCTATCGTAATGGTTATTCCCGTGATGTTGGTGTTTATCTTTATTGGCTTATTACTGTATATCGTGTACCAACAGCCAGCATTAATGAACAGTGAGGGTGCGCAAGTCGTGCAAGAGTTCAATGGTGAAAAAATCACTATCTTTATGTATTACGTATTAAATGAAGCGCCAGCAGGGGTAAAAGGGTTAGTTAGCGTGGGCATTATAGCCGCCGCTATATCAACTTTAAACTCAGGGTTAAGCTCTATGTCATCGGTTATTGTGCAGGATTTATATCGCCCCTATTTAGCGGCTAAAAATAAACAAGTTGCTGATAATCATTTTGTTAAAGCAGGGCGCGTTGGCATGGCCGTGGTAAGTTTCGCATTAGCAATGATGGCGATTATTTGTTACTTCTGGCAGCAATACAGTGATATGCCACTGTTAAAGTTTGCGCTCAGTGTAATGGTATTTTCATACAGTGGTTTATTAGGTGTGTACTTCACAACGTTATTTACAAATCGGGGTAGTGAAGGCTCAGTACTGGCGGCGTTAATTGTTGGCTTTATGGTAACGCTATTAATGCAGCCTTACATGATTGATTGGCTATTCCCAGCCTCAGCAGAGCGCTTTTATTTAGGCTTTACTTGGCAGCTGTGTATTGGTACTGCGTTGTCGACCTTAGTCTGCTGTTTAGGTAAAGCACAGTTAGCTCAACGTGGTCAAGCGGCAGTTGGAGCAGAGCAAGCATGAGCCTAGATTATATCCTTGCAATTGATGGCGGGGGCACAAAAACAGTCGCCAAGCTAATTCATTTGCCCAGTGGCCAAGAGTATACCGCTCATGCAGGTGAGGCGTCGATTTACAATGATTTTAATACAGCAATAAGCAGTTTGCAGCAGGTGATCAACAGTGTGTGTGAACAAAGTGGTGCGCAGCATAGTCAAATTTTAGCGGTTATGGGGTTGGCTGGTGGTGCATCGAAAGCCTTAGTTGAGCGAGTCACTGCGACTTTACAGCTTGGCTGTGATATTGAGTTTGCACAGCTGATGATTGTCAGTGATGCCATTACTTCATTATATGGTGCTAACCTTGGCCAGCCGGTCGCCATGCTTGCTTTAGGCACGGGCGCCGTAGCCGCGAGATTAACAGCCGCAGGTGACACTAAATTAATCGGTGGTTGGGGTTTCTCAGTCGATGATTTTGGTGGTGGTGCACGCTTAGGGTTAAGTGCAGTACAACACTTGTTAGATGAAATTGATCGTTTTAACGAGCCTCAAAACCCGTTAACAAAACAATTAAGTGAGCAAATTGGCGGTGATCGCGAGCATATTTCCAGCTGGCTCTTGAGTGCCAAAGCGGTGGATTATGCACGCTTTAGCCCGCTTATTTTTAGCTTAAAGGATCAATGTTCTCTTGCAGATACGGTACTAAGCGAACATGCTCGCCAAGTCGAGCGGTTGATTGAAAAGTGCCGTGCTGATAGTCAATTACCCGTCATTATTATCGGTGGCTTAGCAGATGTAACCATTGCGTTATTAAATGAACATATACAACAAAATTTATCTCCCCGTCGAGGGGATTCATTAGTTGGTGCGGTGATTTTAGCCACCGACCGAGTTAAACAAATTGACCACAAAAGGATTACGCGATGAGCCCTGAGTATGTTTTTAACCAGCAGCGCGCGCTTTTAGAAGAACTGAACGGAATTGTCTCAGAAGGACAAAATCTGGACACCTTAGATATTGATTTACTCGATAGTACTGAGATATTAACTAAAATTAATACTGAAGATCAAAAGGTTGCAGAAGCAGTAAGGTTAGTGATCCCAGAGATAGCCAAAGCGGTTGATCATATCGTGACAGCGTTTAAACAAGGTGGCCGACTTATTTATATTGGTGCAGGTACTAGTGGCCGACTTGGGATCTTAGATGCAGTTGAATGCGCGCCCACTTACAGCGTAAGCGATCAGCAAGTGATGGGCATTATTGCTGGTGGCGAAACGGCTTTTAAAAAAGCGGTGGAAGGTGCCGAAGATAGCTTAACACTCGGTGTAGAAGATCTTAAGGCAATAAATCTACAAGCAAAAGATGTTGTGGTAGGGATTGCCGCCAGTGGCCGTACCCCTTATGTGCGCGCTGCTATTGATTACGCTAAATCAGTGGGCTGTACCACTGTGGGTGTGACCTGTAACCCAGACTCGGCGGTGATGAAACAGCCCGATATTGGTATTTGCCCGGTGGTAGGCGCTGAAGCGGTGACTGGTTCAACGCGAATGAAATCAGGCACAGCGCAAAAATTAGTATTAAATATGCTCAGTACCGCCAGTATGATCCGCACCGGTAAAGTGTATAAAAACTTGATGGTTGATGTGAATGCCAGCAATGAAAAGCTGCATGCTCGTGCTATTCGTATCGTTATGCAAGCAACCGATTGCACTCATCAACAAGGCGTTGCTGCACTCGCACAAGCAAAGCAAAGTGCCAAGTTAGCTATTTTAATTATCTTAACGGGTAAAGATGCCGCGCAAGCTGAGCAAATGTTAAACCAAGCCGATGGCTTTTTACGTAAAGCGGTGGAGCTCTAAATGTTGATCAGGATATTGGTTATTTTACAGTGTTTAATGTTGAGTGCATGCGCTCTACATAGCGCTGCAGATAGTAGTTCAGTAGATACTACGATGAGTGTTGGTGCAGTACAGTACCAGCAGTACTTGCCTCAACTTGAGGGCAAACGCGTTGGCTTAGTGGTTAATCAAACTTCACAAGTTGATGGCATTCACATCGTTGATTTATTGCGTGATAAAGGCGTAAATGTGACTAAAATATTTGCTCCTGAGCATGGCTTTCGTGGCGATCATGATGCGGGCGCCCATGTAAAAAGCACGGTTGATGCAAAAACGGGTATCGATGTGGTGTCTATTTACGGCAGTAATAAAAAGCCCAATGCGGCAGTATTAAGCGAATTAGATGTGATTATTTTTGATATCCAAGATGTTGGCGTGCGCTTTTACACATATATTAGCTCCATGCATTATATGATGGAAGCCGCGGCGCAAAACAACCTTGAATTTATCGTACTGGATAGACCAAACCCGAATATTGCCTATGTTGACGGCCCAGTTTTAGATTTAAAATTTCAGTCTTTTGTTGGCATGCATGAAATCCCCGTACTACATGGTATGACAGTGGGCGAGTTGGCAAAGATGATCAAAGGTGAAGCGTGGATAGATCAAGCTCAAGCACTTAATTTAACGGTTGTACCTGTGGCGCATTATAGCCGCGATATGACCTATAGTTTACCTGTTCAGCCAAGCCCTAATTTACCGAATGATCAGTCAATTGCACTTTATCCGTCACTGTGCTTTTTTGAAGCAACGCCAATTACCATTGGTCGCGGCACAGACTTTCCATTTCAAGTCATTGGCTATTCACCTACACCGCTAGGGGAGTTTAGTTTTACTCCTCGTGCGATTAAAGGCGCGTCTATGAACCCTAAGTTTAAAGGGGTTGCAGTGCAAGGCTTAGATCTACGTGACAGCGCAATAAAGGGGCTCGACTTACGCTTATTTATTAGCGCCTACAAAACGTTATCGCAAAACGAGCAAACGTTCTTTGAACGTGCAGACTTTATGGATAAACTGGCGGGCACAGACAAGCTGCGTTTAGCCATTGAAGCAGGGCAGTCTGAGCAGCAAATTAAACAAAGCTGGCAGCAAGATTTAGCACGCTTTAAACAGCAACGTGCGCCGTATTTGTTATATCAATAAGTATGGTTTATTTATCAACTTCAAAACGCAGCTTAGGCTGCGTTTTTAGTTTTAAATCAATGTTGTGTGGTGGAATATTTGTAGCAGATGTATGGACTCCTCCCCATTAACGGGAGAGTACGATATAAAGAAATTGCAGAAAATCTTTTACCAATTAAGGAGTCCATACATGGCACAGTTTAAAGGCAACAAACTGAAGTCCAATAAATCAGTTAACCGTCAAACGCTGCTTGAGTTATTAGTTAAAGCAAAACCGTCAGTTGTTGCTATGGAGGCATGCGCAAGCGGCCAGCATTTTGCGCGCACTGCGCAGTCCTTTGGTCATGATGTAATACTTCTTGACCCTTTGTTCGTGAAAGCATTTAGACAGGGTCAGAAAACAGATGCGAACGATGCAATCGCAATAGCTGTTGCTAGTCGAGTCCCGAATGTTCGTTCGTGCAAAATTCTTACCATTGAAGAGCAGGCTTTACAGTCACTTAGCAAGGTAAGAGCGCTAGCAGATAAACAAAAAATTCAGTTATCAAACCAAATACGCGGGCTGCTCCTTGAGTTTGGTATTGTGATTAACCAAAGTGAGGCCGCATTTAAAGCAGCCATACCCGATATTTTAGAAGATGCAGAAAACACGCTGCCGCTAGAACTAAAGCATGCACTTGCGCTGAGCTATTCACTTTATAAACAACAGTGTGAAAACAAGGTAGAGTTGCAAAAACAAATAGAACGTATTGCAAAACAAAATGATGGCTTTCAACGCTTAATGGCACTCGAAGGAGTCGGCCCAATCACGGCTATCGAGCTCCTGTCTTTTTTAGGTAACACGACACAGTTTAGCGATGGGAGAAGTGCTGCGGCGTGTGCAGGAGTGACACCATTACAGCATTCGACAGGCGGTAAAGCAAAGATAGGCCGTATACCCAAAAGACGAGGTGGTGCATTAAGACGAAACCTATTTTTAGGCGCTCGCTCAGTAGTGAGTAAATTAAAAAACAGAGAAGCCACGACAGAAAAAGAACGATGGATAAAAAACCTTCTAATAAGAAAAGGTGTCAAGTGCGCCGCCATTGCATTAGCAAACAAAACAATGAGAACCGCCTATGCTTTACTAAAAAACAGTACGACCTATGAATTAAAGCCACTAACAATATAAAGTAGAAAATCAGAAAAAATAAACAAAAGAATTGAACAAGCCAAGATAGAGCATTAAGCGGTGAGACCCACCTTTGAGAGCCTGTAAACTCGCTAGCGTACAAAGATACCGTGTAGCAGATAAGGCACAAGGGCGCGAATACATCAAAGTGGCCGAGGTAGCGCCTCATTAGAGCCCGTATATAAGCACGCAATCACATCATCTTAATGTAAAAAAGGCTTGTACAATTGGAGGAGTCCATATAAGCGAGTTCACCTCACAACAATGACGTTAACCCTTTGCGGATAAATCCGCGACCTACAGTTTAACTTTGCTACGAGCAGAGATAAAAGCAAACAAGGTATTGGTATGCCTCGAGTTAATAGTTTTTAAAAAGGGCATTAAAAAAGGCCACAATTGTGGCCTTACCATGGATGGGGAAATAAGCGCCCATTGAGCACTTACTTTAATCCATTAGATTAAAACTTAAAGTTAACTGATAACTGTAAGCTACGTGGATTGTAGTAGCTACGCGATTCGCCAAACTTCTCATCAAGTACATACGGGTTTTTGTTATAACCGGTTTGACGATTAAATACATTGAAGAGATCAGCACGAAATTGTAGTTCCATATCACCAGAGAACGTAAAGTCTTGCGTATAGTTTAAGTCAAGTTGCCAATGGCTAGCAGTGCGACGACTACCAGCAGACTCTGCATAGCGGCTAATATGGCTTGTAGGGTAGCCGTATGTTGTGCCATCCCATGCTTCCCATGCTTTACCTGATTGGAATACGAAGTACGCCCCTAAGTTAGCTTGCCAAGGAAGAGTATAGTAACCGTATACTTTTAACAGGTGAGGTTTATCGCCTGAGAGTGTGCCATAGCGATTATCCCAAGAGTAACGACCACGACCATCGCCATAGTAAGATGAACCAATAAAGTTATTCGCATCATTGCTTGTTGTGGTGTTATCTTGGTCAAAGTTACCGTAGTAATGACTCCATACATATGAAGCATTAACATAGCTGTTTTCGCCCATGTATTCAGCTTCTAGGCTGGCTTCCCAGTATTTGGTTTCGCCGCCATCAACCTCGGCAATAACATAAGATGAACCACCAATTTCGTCACGAATATCAGCTAAGTTAGCTACATATAAGCCTTTATCTGCAATGTGTTGCGGTACACCTTCAGCATCAACAGTTGAGTAATCAGTTAGGCGCGCATTGTTTGGCATATCCTCCCAAAAGTGCATGCCTTTACGATGACGAACATGGGCACGTAATACTAAGTCAGAACCAACATACTTAGTGGTTCCGATAGTAAATTCGTTAATACGCCGTGGTTTCATATCATCTTGGAATATTTTACCAGACGAACCATTTCTAGGTGAAGATGATAAAATATTACCGGCTTCATCTAGTAATAACTCAATTTCGGCACGGGTATTGCGATCCCATGATGCTGCGCGAGATAATGAACTTGCTTCAGGATTATAAATCGCAAAGTTTGCAAATACGGAATCCTCGTCAGAATAAGTCCATGTTGCACCTAAACGAGGTTGTAGCATATCTTTCCAGTCTGTTTGGTACATTTGGTACTTGTGACCTGGGGCAACTTCATAGCCAGAAATAGTACCCGATTTAGCTTTTAAGCCTTGACCATACCACGTGTCTTGGCTGATCAGCAACCCTAAGTTATAAGTCCAATCACCCACTTCAATGGTATCGTTAATTTCAAAGTTTAGGCTGCGTGTTTCAGAGTTAATGCCCGTAACAGGCGCGCCATCAGCCGTAGCTAAACTCATTTGTTGGACACGAGCTCGATAGATAGCATTTGCAGGATCAAAACCATCAGTGTTTGCATCCGCATCAACTAAGCCACCAATGTATGCAATTGAACCCCAACCGTTAGAGAGTCTGGTTAGTTGCTCTTCGCCTTCTTCCCATTTCACGCCAAAATGAAGTGTGTGATATGCATCGCCCCAGCTAAGTTCATGCTCTAAACTAACTTCAAATGAATCACGATAAAAGTTTTGATTGTCATAAGTAGCGAATGCACCAACACCACCACTGCCTTTCATCACACCGTCTTCAAGATAGCCATAGGTATTAATTAATGCCGTTGCGCCAGCATTATAGGCGGCAATTTGTGCTTCGCTAAATCCTTCATCTGGATCATAATCCCTTAAGCTTGGCACTGAAAAATAACCCATTTGCGCTAAGTTATTAATATCAAGCTGACTCGATAAAGAGGGGACGACACTTAATGGCGTATCAGGCTGTGAGCCAGTTTCTAATTCAAACTTACTATATTGGAACGAAAGTGTGGTTGCAGATCCTAAGATCCATGAACCATCTAAAGTAAAGATATCTTGATCAGCTTTACTACCGACCGATACAGTGTCCATCTCGTAAGCCGCAATCGAATCGCCTTTCACTTCTTTATCTGAGGTACGTTGCGAGATATTTATCAAAATATCATCAGTTGGTGCCCAGGTTAATTTAGCAAAGTATTCATCGCGGATACTCTCATAATCTTTTACTTCGCCATAGGCTGTGTTTTTGTTTGCTTTGGTCTCTTCAGGACGGTAATAAGAGGTGTAAAAATATAATGTATCTTCAATAAGTGGACCGCTTAAACTGGCGGTTAACCAATTTTTATCAAGCTCAAAGCTCTCTTCACCGACTGGCGTTGCAACAAAGGTTTTTGGTTGTATTTTGTATTCTATATTACCGTGGAATTCATCCGTACCAGATTTTGATACTGTGTCAATTGAAAAGCCACCAGAGCGGTTAAAGCCGACCGCTTTTGCACCGCCACGATCCATAGTAACAAAGGCAACATCGTGTGTTGATGGCTCTGAAGCTAAGTTTCCATACATCGGCAATGACACATTAACACCATCAAAGCCATACGAGTTATCAACACCTGAGCCACCGGCTGATGGGCCCAACGTTGAATTTGCCGAAAGTTCTATACCAGGGACAAGCTTCAAAAGGTCTCGGTAATCTTGACCTACAGGGACATTATTAATTCCCTCTTCACCTAATGAGTTTGTGAGTGCTGATTTACCTTGTCGAAACAGTTTACTACCTGTCACTGTAATTACTTCAACATTATCTTTTTTACCGCCAAGTACAACATTAGCACTTGAGGTTTGCTCTAGCAGCACATCAACAGTTATTGTTTGTGTAACGCCGCTGCTGTCTTCAAAGGTTAGCTCGTAAGTGCCAGGCTTTAGCTGTGGTAAATCGTATGAGCCGTCTTCTTTAGTTGTTACGGTACGTGCTTTTGGCATGACGTTACTACGAGCTGTGACAGTAATACCCGCTAGTGATTGGTTTGCTTGCTCGGTTTTTACCTTGCCTTTAATGCTACCGTTTAAATTCGCGAATGCAGGAGCACTTGCCAGCGAGGCAGCTATTATAGCGGTGGTTATTGCAGTTTTAGGAACCCTCAGAGCGCGGTGTGTGGCCTGCGTTAACGAGCTTATAGTGAAGGTTGGTACATGTTTTTTCATTGTTTTCCCCGTCCTTATTATAATTAGCTTATCGCTCTGAGCTTTGTTGATTTCCCAAACAGAGTTATAAACTTTAATCAATTGTTGCCACTCCATTAAACAGATGTTGTTATTAATGGTCAAGAATAAATTTTTCCTTACTTTAGCTGTATGTATAAATAAAATATATAAAAACTGGTTTTGTTATATTTTTTGCCACTATAAGCACAAGGCTGGGGGAGTGTTTTTCGGTTTTTGGTGCAGTTTATTATTTTTAATATATTGAAATAAAAAGCTTTTGTTTTTTATTACTAAAAATGGAGTATTTTTGGTTGATTTGGAACAATACCGCTGTAGTGACAATAATAATTATTTTTTATGAACTAAAAAATTTTGTTTAGCATGGAATAAAGAAATAATTTATAAATTTTCAGGCGAGTGATAGGTAATTATTGCATGGCTTTTATAACAACAAAGGCCACAATTGTGGCCTTAATGCTTTACGATGTAGTGTGTTAGTGATTTCTAAATTCACCTACAACATCGTTTGAATGTTCTAATAATTTACGTCCTTGGCGGCTTGACTGCGTTAGGGCGATAAATAGGATATCAATAACAAAGTCTTGCGCGGTACGGGCGAGTATCGATGATAACCGTACTGACTCTTCTTCGGCTACAGAGTACAGCCTAACATTAGCTTGATCAGCAACAGGGTTACTACCAAATTTAGTGACTGAGATCACATAACTGTCGTTCTTTTTAGCTTGCTTTACTACCTCAGCAATTTCTCTGGTGACACCCGATTCACTGATCGCAATTACTAAATCGCCTTTAGCGAAGGTCGATACATAAGCTAGTTGTGCATGACCATCGGGTTCAGCAATGGCTGGCATACCTAACTTTTGCAACTTATAAGAGAAATCTTTAGCCACTAGAGCTGAGCCGCCTAAACCACAAATCAAAATTCGTTTGGCGGACTTTAATAAACTGACTGCTTGCTCAATTGCGGCAGCTTCATTGAGATTTTTTGTTTCAGTCAGCACGGCCAGCTTACTGCTGAGTAGCTTTTCAGCAATTTGTTCTAAAGAATCGTTTAACGTAATTTTTCCGTGTAGCTTGGGTTCTGACGTTTCATCATTGAGCGCATCAATAACTGCCAGTTTAAAAGCAGGAAAACCTTTATAACCCAGCTTTTGCGAAAATTTCACAACACTCGACTGGCTTACACCCACCACTTTGGCCAGCTCTACGGATGAGAGGTTGCGAATAGCATTAGCGGAGTTCAAGGTGAAGTCTGCTAGTTTGGCTTCGCTGCTCGACAGAGACTGACGTAAGGCTTTAATTTTTACAAATGTAGACATACTACTCGCTTATTTTTATATTTGGCGTATTTATAGCATTAATCGAAATAAGTTTGTACTCAATGTGGGTTCGAATGTAACCGTCTTTGTTTTACTCTTGTGCCTATGCGTACAAAGCAAATAAATTATTCGTAATGAACGATATTATGTTTTGGAATATTCTTCAAGAATAATTGGAATAATATAATTTTAATTAGCTAAATTTACAACAACCAATACCACTAAGTAATCGATTTTTAAGGGGAGTGAACTCGTTACGCCTTAATTAAAGATAAAATATCTCTCTCCTGTAAATTATAATAAATAAATTATTTACAAGCTGCTTCACTATGATAATGTTTAGGCTACATTTTGTTGTGCATACTAAAATGACAACACTACGACTATATTTATTTGCTTATGAAATGCACTTATCACTGTTAGTGATCCTCTTGTTGGTGTTTACGCTAAGCAATCAGTAATGAGAAAGTTATGACGTTTTTATCTTGGTTTAGAAAACTTAGTTTAACTGCTGCAACTGTGCTGTTAGTTAGTTGCGCTTCAACTACGTATGAATTTACACAATCAGCTAATTATAGTCACCGTGTTAAGTTTTTGGTGATGCATTACACCGCTATTGATTATGAAAAATCAATGCGTGTGCTGGTGGAAGAGGGCGGGTTGAGTGCTCATTACTTATTACCAGAGTCGAATGATGCCAGCTATCCAGAAGAGCAGTTAAAAGTAATTCAACTGGTTGATGAACATGATAGAGCGTGGCATGCAGGGCGAAGCTATTGGCAAGGTCGTGAAGAGTTAAACGATCAATCAATTGGTATTGAAATAGTAAATGTACCAAGCTGTCACTACCCTGAAATAAAAGCTGATGTGCAGATGGAAAATGACGCTGCAAAATTGTGTATTTTCCCGGATTATGACGCTAAACAAATGGCGTTATTGATTGAACTCAGTAAAGGTATTTTGGCGCGCAATCCTGACATTGGCCCTACTCAGGTGGTAGGCCACTCAGATATAGCGCCGACGCGTAAAAACGATCCGGGTCCGCGTTTTCCATGGTATCAACTATATCAGGCTGGTATTGGTGCATGGTATGACAGTGATACTGTTGATAAGTATTGGCAGCAATTTAGCTTAGTAAAACCGTCTGTTGGTTTAATGCAAACAGCGCTACGTGGTTATGGCTATGATGTACAAGCGACTAATCAACTTGACCCACAAACCCTTGATACGTTAAGTGCCTTTCAAATGCACTTTTTACCTTGGCATGTAAGTGGTAATGCAGATGCACGCAGTGCTGCGGTATTGTTTGCTTTAATGGAAAAATACTTTCCTAAAAAAGCCGCAAAGTTAATGCAGCAATATCAACAACAGCAAACTGCACCTGAGCAAGTTGTTGAACCACTGGCTAATGCACAAGTAGTACTGCACATACCAAATCCTAATCCTAGTTCTCGCAGCTTGGTTAACGATCGCGGTACGTTTAAAGCGTATAAAGGCCGAGGCCAAATCATTATTGAAAATAACACTGCAAGCAGCGCTGATATTTTTATTAATGGTGAAAAAATAAATATTGCTCAACCATTTACTGCTAATAAAGTGTACGAATATAGCTTATCTAAACGTACTCATAATGGCAGCAATACCTTTAAAGTTGAGAATGTGCAACCTGAAGGGGCAAGCTTAACATTACGCTTTCCTTATCCAACACTTGCAACTAAGCCTTTAAAATCAAATGTGTTTAGTCACGTTGATGAGCTGATCAACGAAGAGGTGGCGGCGGGATTTCCTGGTGCCGTACTGGCAGTGATCAAAGATGGTCAACTAGTAAAATTAAGCCACTATGGCGATGCAAAAAAATACCAAGCCGATGGCTCATTATTAGCGCAGCCGCAGCAGATGAAAAGCGATACGTTATTTGATATCGCCTCTAATTCAAAAATGTTTGCCACTAACTTAGCGTTAATGAAATTAGCCAGTGAAGGTAAAGTTGATGTAGAAAAACCATTGTTTTATTACTTACCAGAATTTAGAGGAGCAGGACGCGAGCAGCGTTTAGTTAAAGATTTATTGACCCACAGCGCAGGCTACCCAGCGGTGGTGGATTTTCATCGTAAAGATAATAAATTTGGCGAGCGGTTTTTTTCACAAAATAGTTTACGCACTAAAAACTTATTACTAACCGGCGTGCCATTTGTAGCTGGTCGTAACGTTAAACATTTATATTCAGACGTAGATTACATGTTACTCGGCGTGTTAGTTGAGCGACTCTGCGGCCAGTCGCTTGATAACTACGTAGAAGGACAAATTTATCAGCCGCTTGGTTTAACCCGTACAATGTATAATCCATTGCAAAAAGGCATTACTAAAAATCAAATTGCCGCCACAGAACTGCAAGGTAACACCCGAGGTGGACGAATTAATTTTGATAACGTACGCACTGATGTTTTACAAGGGCAAGTACACGATGAAAAAGCGTTTTATGCCTTAGGTGGCGTAGCCGGTCACGCAGGGCTATTTAGTACTGGGCAAGATTTAAGCGTGCTTACGCAATTGTTATTAAATCGCGGTGGCTATGGCGATAAACAAATGTTTACCCCGCAAGTACTTGAGCAATTTATTGCACCACAAGCAAGTGATGAAAGCTATGGTTTAGGCTGGCGTCGTGCCGGTAATGGTGGGTTACAATGGCATTTTGGCCCATACGCAAGCTCGCAAGCGTATGGCCATACTGGTTGGACTGGCACCGTAACAGTGATTGATCCTGCGTATGATTTAGCCATTGTTTTGCTAACCAATACACGCCACACACCAATAGAAGGCAGTGAAAAACATTATGAATTTGTGGGTAAAAAATTCGAGACCGGAAAATATGGCTCAATTATTTCACTGATTTATGAAGCAATACTAAATAAGCCTTGAGCAGAAAAGGTAGTGCTCAGCTTGTCGCTGATCGATTTAAGTTGTGTTTATAACTGAACTGATTAAGCTAATGGGTTTGTTCTAACCTTCGTGCTGAAGGTAAAATAATTATAACAGCGGCACAGTCGCTACTAAAAAGGTCATTGTATGTCTTGGTATTCAATTTTACCGCCGTTGATAGCGATATTGATCGTATTTTGGCGTAAAGAAGTAATAATGGCGCTACTTGTCGCAGTTGCTTCTTCTGAGTTTTTGTTAGCACTGCAAGGTGATGGCAACACGCTGTTTAATACGTTTATAAATACCATTGAACGCGTAGTGAGTGTCGCAAGCTCACCGGGAAATAGTCGTATCCTCATTTTTAGTATCTTGATTGGTGCGTTGCTTGCCTACATTCGTGAATCGGGTGGTGTTGCAGCGACTGTTAATATGTTGATGAACAAAGGCGTAGCAAAAAGTAAACGCCAAGTGGGCTATTTAACCATGTTCTCGGGTATTGCGGTATTTATTGAATCTAACTTAAGTGTACTTACTGCGGGGATTTTATCCCGTGGTTTATTCGATAAATTTAAAATGAGCCGAGCGCGGCTAGCCTACATTATCGATAGTACCAGTGCCCCAGTATGTATCTTAATTTTACTTAACGGTTGGGGTGCGTACGTACTTGGCTTATTAGGTAACTATGAAATGTCTGAATCGGCAGTCTCAGTGTTATGGGGCAGTATCGGTTATAACTTCTACGCAATCATTACCTTGTTGATTGTGTTTTATACCATCTCATTTGATAAAGTGCACGGCCCGCTTAAAAAGGCTGAGGAACAACTAGAGCATCAAAAAACGGAGCTGCAAGAAGAAGTAAAAGGCACCAAAGCGCGTTATATGTTAGTGCCGCTTATTACTTTAATTGGCAGCATGGTTGGCTTTATGTATTGGTCGGGCGATGGTGATATTGCCAGCGGCAGCGGCTCTAAGTCAGTATTGTACGCCACTATTTTAGCTTGTGTTGTCGCTTACTTATTAATGGTAAGCTCTCGTCAATTTACGCACCATAAATTGGTTGATATCGGTTTTAAAGGCATGGGTGAGCTTTTACCATTAGTGGCGATTGTATTACTCTCATTGACGCTTGGCGCTAGCTTAAAAGACTTAGGCACAGGTGTATTTGTGGCAGGATTAGTAGGTGATTACTTACCTATTTACTTAGTGGTGCCAGTGTTGTTTGTAACCGGCGCGGTGATCTCTTTCACCACAGGGACATCGTGGGGCACATTTGCTATTTTAATCCCTATTGGCGTGCCATTAATTCAAGCGCTGGGTTTACCACCATCTTTAGTGATTGCAGCTATTTTAGGTGGCGGCGTATTTGGCGATCATTGCTCGCCAATATCAGATACCAGTGCAGTATCAGCCATTGCCTCGGGCTGTGACTTACTTACTCACGTTAAAACGCAAATGCCCTATGCATTATTCGCTGGTGGCTTAACCTTTGTAGCTTACCTAGTTACGAGCATTATTGTGCTGTAAAGAGTTAGCGAGAGTAAAGCTAGCGAGAGTAAAGTTAGCGAGAGTAAAGTTAACGAGAGTAAAGTTAACGAGAAAGCCTGCAAATTTAGCAGGCTTTTTTATTGCTGGATTAACTTTTTATATTTGGCTGGGGTTATTTGCAAAATGGCGTTGAACTCATTGTTTAGGTGAGATTGATCGGCAAACCCGCACTCAAGGGCGAGTTGTGCCAAGCTTAGCTGTGGGTGGTCTTTTATAAGTTGTTTCGCCTGCCTAACTCTGTAAATGCGTGCTAAGTGCTTGGCGGTGATGCCACAGGTGTTTTTAACGTAACGCTCTAACTGCCTCTTGCCTTTTGGGCTATGGTCGTAGGCTGTATTGAGTGGGGTAAGATTGATTATTTTATGGATCAGTTTTTGTGTGTGCTCAATAGCCTGATGGTGTATTTTTGGTGCATTGAGATGCGCCGACAACAAATCAATAAATGAATCTAAATTAGCGTGTTGAGCAAGCGCCTGTGCAATACCCGTTAAGGTTGCAGGCGCAACAAGTGAATGATTAACCTTTTGTAAGTGAGCAAGCCCCGCTGGTTTAAACCTGATCCCACAAAAAACGGTACCTGCAGTAAACGACACTTTTTCTGACTGGGTTGATATGGTTTGCATAAAGTAGGGAGGCTGTAATGCTCTGCCAGCTAAATTAAGCTGCCCAGAAATTAAAAATATAACGCCTTTCGCGCCATCGCAGGGAAGCCAACTCTCTCCTGAAAATTGAGCATTAGCAAACCAAATTGCTTGTACATAATCGGCTATACCGCCTGTTGGGTTATAAAGCTCAAGTAATAATTTATCGTTCATTAAACTCGACTGTAGGTTTAAACATTTTGACTATACGATTCCAACTATTTATAGCATTAATAGCCACGGTTAGGGTAACTAAACTTCGTTGATCAAATAACTCGGCAAGCGCAAGATAAAAGTCATCATCAATGCTCTGCGACAATGTCAACTTCTCGCAAAGGGCTAATGCGGCACGCTCTTTGTCGTTATAAAGCGGCGCATCTTGCCATGCACTGAGGGCAATGATGCGGTTAATGTTCTCCCCATAATCTAGCGCTTGTGCGCTATGCATTGCCAAACAATAAGCACATTGATTTAATTGTGACGCTCTTAATTTTACTAGCTCCCAAATTGTCACCCCAAAGCTTGCCTCGACTTTTTGTTTGAGCAGTGCTTCTTGATCAATCAAGTAGGTCATTAACTCGGGTTCGATATTAAAGTAATTTGCTCTTTTCATGATCGTTCCTAGTAGATAAAAAACTAATACTTAGTTTGCCTATTGATAAAGCAAAATAATTGGAAAAAAGCGACTTTTTGTCATGCTTATTAATCGTTGGAGTACTGCACTATGGCTCAGCCATGTCGTTAAAATAATATATAAAAACATAAGTTGTTGATATATAAATGTTTACCTTTACGGCTTGCGAATATTTAAATGAGTCAGTCTCTTCGTTTAATCATAATTAAAGCGATTACAAAATATTTTTACCTTAATTTAACATTTGTCTTTATTTGTAATACAAATGATCTTAGTATGAGGGACGCAAACGATAATTGTTTAATTGATGGTACTTAAGTACTGGCTTTGCGTTAACACAACACCATTCAAGGAATGGCATAAATTGGAGCAACAGAATGAGCGTTATGACAACACTGATACAATGGCAAAAGAGTTTATTTTTACTTCTGCTATCTGCCTGTAGCTTTGCTACATTGGCAGAAAACTGTACAACTATGCCCACATCTGGCGGGGTTTACTCTGTTATCAACCGTGGTTCTAACTTGGCATTAGACGTTAACACCTCTGATAGCAGTGGTGCACCGGATGTAATTAGCTATCAATATTGGGGTGGTGCAAACCAGAAGTTTGCCTTAACCAAGGGGAGTGACGGTTATTGGACTATTCGTGCACAGCATAATAACCAAGTACTTGATGTACTCAACTCGTCGCAGTCTAACGGCGCAAATATTGTGATGTATGACGATTGGCAAGGTGACAATCAACGCTGGCAACTCAAGGCGTCTTCATCGGGTGGCTTTAACATCGTGAATAAACTTACGCAAAAGTCATTAACTGTGGCTGGTTCGCAAAACGGCGCGAATGTTTATCAAAATGATGATACGGGTGGCAGTTCGCAGCGTTGGTATATCAACCCAGTTTCAGGTAGTTGCGGTAGCAGCAGCGGTGGTGGCCAAACTTCAAGCGAGTTAATTGGTTTTGCAGCGCAACTAGGCAGCGATGGCCTTGCAACCACCACGGGCGGCGGTAATGTATCGCCAACAATAGTTACTAGCTGTAGTGCGCTTACAGCCGCATTAAACTCAAATTCAACTGCGGTTATTCAAGTTCCTAACAATACAACCATTAACTGCCACACGGCAAATCGTACTGTTGCAGCGTGTCCGCTTGATTGCGCTACATGGGGCGATAACGGAAAAACCTGGTATCGCGTACCGGTTGGCAGTCAAAGTTGCAGCGAATTAGGTAGCAGCTCAAACAACACGGTTAATGTCACACGCAATGACTCTCGTTTAATTGTACGCTCAAATAAAACCCTTGAGGGATTAGGAGCAAACTCAAAAATCATCGGCGCGAGTTTAGTGATCAGCAATCAACGTAATATTATAATTCGTAATATTTTACTTGAAGACATTAACCCCGCGTTAGTTGAAGCTGGTGATGCTATTTCTGTTGATGACAGTAGCCACATCTGGATTGACCATATGGCATTTAATAAAATCAGTGATGGCTATATTGATATTGGCAATAGCCAAAATGTCACCTTAAGCTGGAACCGTTTTTATGGTTATAATCCACAAGTGTGCGCTAACCAACATTGGTATACGCATTTATTTCAAAACTCACAAGTTACAGCACATCACAATTTTTGGGATACTGCAGCAGGCCGTAACCCTAAAATAGATGGTTATAATTCACGCGTGCATATGTTTAATAACTATTGGAAAAACATTACTTACTTCGCAATTAGTGCAGGTAATGGTGCTGAAGTACTGGTAGAAAATAACTACTTTGAAAACAGTGCAAAACCACATTGGAACCAAGGCTCAGGTTACTTTAGCGCCTCAGGTAATGTGTATACAGGTGTGTCAGCAACCGATCAGTATCGCGACAGTGGTGCAAACATCTTTAATGATATCCAGTTATACCCATACAGTTTAGACAATGCCAGTAGCTTAGGCAGTCAAGTTGATGGCGGTACCGGCCCGCAGTAATAAGCAAACAGCCCTCTATGAAGAGGGCTTTATATGAGGTACTAAGCGTTAAATCTTACTGTTAGGTACGATACGGAAAATCCCCATGCCGTCGATGCCGAGATATAAATCGCCATTTGGGTGGCTGGCAATACTACGTACTCGGCCAGCCCCTTCAAACAGCTTGCTATGACCCGTTACTTTATTGCCATCGAGTTCAACTAATACCAAGTGCGCAAATTTCATTGCGCCAACAAGTACATGACCTTGCCACTGCGGGTATTTGTCACTGCTTACAAACTCCATACCAGAAGGGGCGATTGATGGCACCCACACCCAGTCAGGTTGTTCCATACCTGGTTTGCTTGTTTCATCAGTAATTTTGGTGCCAATGTAATTAATACCGTAAGTTACTTCTGGCCAGCCGTAGTTTGCACCCGCTTTAATAATATTGATTTCATCACCACCACGAGGCCCATGTTCATGGCTCCAAATTGCCCCTGTTTCTGGGTGCATAGCCATGCCTTGCGGGTTTCTATGGCCATACGAATAAATGCTCTTACGCGCGTTTGGCTGATTTACAAATGGGTTGGAATCTGGAATTGAGCCATCGCTATTAATACGATGAATTTTACCCGCGTCATACTCTAAGCTTTGTGGGTGAACATCACGCTCGCCACGATCGCCAATCGAAAAATACAAGTAGCCGTCTTTATCAAACTCAATACGCGAGCCATAATGTTTGGTGGTTGTAGTGTTTGGCGCACCGTCGAACAGCAGTTGTGAGTCGATTAACGCCATATCTTTTAAGCGCGCACGCATAATTGAAGTATTGTAGCCTTCTTCCTCGCCTTCATAACCTGAGTAAGAGAAGTAAATCCAGCCATTGTCTTTAAAATTAGGATCAAGCTCGATATCTAATAAGCCGCCTTGACCCTCAGCATGCATTTTAGGCAGCCCTGCAATTTTTTGCTCTAGCAGCTTGTTATCACGAATAAGTCTAAGTTCACCGGCTCGGTCTGTTACCAATAAATCTTGCTCGTTAAGCCACGCCATTCCCCAAGGAATTTGAATCCCTTTGGCAACTAATTCAAGCTCATACTTATCAGCGCTTTTAGCGACAGGAATTTCTTGTTCCGGTTGCTGCGCACACGCCTGCAAGCTGGTTAAACTGACAAGAGCGATGACTAAACTGCTACAAAAAGACTTTTTCATGGTAACTCCAATTTTTTAAACACGATGTAAATAGAGTAGCGTGTTCAAGGTTAAATTGTTATTAACTTTCACTAAAGTGCGACTACCTACGTGAAATATAAGATAAATGACGGGGTTGTCGCGCGGATGTTGTAGGTTGGGCAGAGTGCTTCGCTGCACAGAGAATGAAAACTATGGCTTCGTGCGACGAGCTACGGAACAATCCTAGCACCTAGTCACTTCCTAGAGCCTAGCCACTTTAATTTGTAGGAGTTGGCTTTAGCCACGAAGGGGTTAACACCAGTGGTAAGTGAACCACCATAGGCGCTAAGCTTGCTGGGCTTTAGCCCAAAAAGTTGCATCATCTTGGCTGATGGTTTTTTATGCTAACTTGCTAACTTGCTAACTTGCTAACTTGCTAACTTGCTAACTTGCTAACTTGCTAACTTGCTAACTTGCTAACTTGCTAACTTTTATCGGAATAAATCCGCGACCTACATTAAAAACCTTATTCAAGGTTTGTCGCGCTGGCGACGGCAGCTAAATCGGGTGCCGATATTGCTTCAGGATTCGTTGTAGGAGTTGGCTTTAGCCGCGAATGTTTTTGCCGGGCTTTGAGTTTATAAAGCTTAAGAGTGGTGGTGTATCAGTGTAGGTTGGGCTTTAGCCCAAAATTGATATGGGCGTGGTTGATAGTATTTTTTTAAACTCGCTAACACTGTATTCAATTTTTGTCGGGATAAACGGAGTTTTTCAAGTTAGTTGTCGCCTCAAGTTAAATTTTATGCCGCCCGCATTTCTTCTTTTTTCTCAGGATTCAAATTTACTTCGTTTATCATTGACCAATCTCGTGACTTTCCTGACCAACGACTTGGGTTATTCAATTTA
>NZ_DRGM01000071.1 GCF_011050055.1 Pseudoalteromonas prydzensis
AGAAACGTACTTTCCGTCAATTATGGATTGCACGTATCAATGCTGCTTCACGTCAAAATGGTCTGTCTTACAGCCGTTTTATCAATGGTCTTAAAAAGACATCTGTAGAAATCGATCGTAAGATCCTTGCAGATATCGCTGTTTATGACCAAGTTGCATTCGCAGCGCTTGTTGCAAAAGCAAAAGAAGGCCTAGCGGCAGCTTAAGCTTTTACAAATAAGTATTGAAAAGGAGCCGATGGCTCCTTTTTTTGTGACTAAAATAAAGTTTTCACCAACAGTTGTTTGCGGTAAGGCTCGTGAAAAGCGAGATAGTCGGTAGTGATCCCTGCCTATCTAACGCTATATAATAATTACAAATAAATGAGGTAATTAACTATTTTGAATTGGCAATCCTTAGTTGATAACCGCCAACGGTTTTTCTGGGTGTTACAGATCGCCGGTTGGATAGGTTATGCACTTGTTAACTACATTGGCTCTAAAGTATTTGAAATGCGTGATATCTACGTATTTGTCATTGTGCTTAATGCTTACGCCGGGTGTTTAATGACGGTGCCATTGCGCTATATGTATCGCAAGGCTTGGAATGCAGCGCCTTGGATTTTAATGCTGGTGGTGTTCAGTGCTTCGTATGTTACCGGTACTTTGTGGGCGGTGATCCAAAAGTTTAATTTATGGGAAATTTATCGCCATGGTTATCGTCCTACAGAGTGGTTTTACTATCTGCAACAGGGCTTAGATTCGGTTTATATTATTCTTTGTTGGAGCGGTTTGTACTTCGGTATTAAATACTATCAACTGTTGCAAAGTGAGCGGCAAAAGGCCCTTAAAGCAACCACCATGGCGCATGAAGCACAACTAAAAATGTTGCGTTATCAGTTAAATCCTCATTTTTTATTTAATACTTTGAATGCTATATCTACGTTGATTTTGGTAAAAGAGAATAAAGATGCTAATTTAATGGTGTCAAAGCTGAGTGACTTTTTACGCTATACACTCAATACCGATCCGATAAAAAAAGTGCCACTTGAACAAGAGTTGCATGCACTTATGCTTTATCTTGAAATAGAGCGAGTGCGCTTTGATGAACGATTACAAGTGAATGTACAAGTCAGTGATGAAGCAAAAAATGCATTAGTGCCAAGCTTGATTTTGCAACCGATCATCGAAAATGCGATTAAATATGCGATAGCTCATCTTAGTGAAGGTGGAGTGATTGATATTAAAGCACAAGTTTTTGCTAATGAACTATTACTGGAAGTAGGCGATAATGGCCCAGGTACTGAATTACTTAATGGCCAATTAGTTAATTCACAAGGGGTTGGGGTAGCAAATACTAAAGACCGGCTAAAAACCTTGTATGAAAATAACTATTCGTTTGTGCTATCACATAATACGCCAAGTGGATTGAAAGTGAATCTGCGCGTTCCGTTTGAGAAGGCTGTGAAAAAATGAGCAAGATTAAGACCCTGATTGTCGATGATGAACCATTAGCCCGTAGAGGCCTAGCTGTAAGATTGGAGGAGTTTGATGATATCGAAGTCATCAAACTATGTAACTCTGGTCAAGAGGCAATCGATGCATGTCAAGCAGGGAAGATAGATTTAGTTTTTTTAGATATTCAAATGCCAGGAATGAATGGATTTGAGGTTGCCAGAGCACTCAGTGAAAGTGTCAGAGCATTACCTGCTATTGTATTCGTAACCGCATTTGATCAGTTCGCAGTCAAAGCATTTGAAATTCATGCTTTAGACTACATTCTTAAACCAGTCGATGACAACAGACTAAAACAGGCGGTAGAGAAAGTGCATACCTACTTGAAGACGCAACAAGACAACGCCCATAAAAAGAAATTGGCAAGTTTTGTCGCTGGAATTACTGGTAATAATTGTGAAGAGATTTTGAAAAAACTGGCCACCGGCGATACCTTAACGGATCGCCGTTACCCAGAATCTTTAGCGGTGAAAGAGCAGGGTGAAATAATCCGTGTGCCTGTAGCGACAATTCAATGGGTTGATGCTGCTGGTGATTATATGTGTTTGCATTGCCAAGACGGGCAAACGCATATTCTTCGCAAAACCATGAAAGAACTAGAACAAGAGCTTGATCCACAATTATTTGTACGCGTACATCGCAGTGCGATTGTAAATACTAAACAAATAAGCAAGTTAGTGACGCAAGTCAGTGGCGAATATTTATTAGTGTTAGACAACGGTCAAGAACTAAAAGTAAGCCGTAGTTACCGCGATAAAGTAAAAGCGGCGTTAGCAAGTTAACTTCGAAACGGGCTCATTAGCGGTTATATAACGAAGTAAATTAAACCATGTGTTTTAAATAAAAAACGCGAGCCTTGGCTCGCGTTTTTTCTGACTGTTTTAATTTAAGCAACAGTGACAATTTTCATGGTGTTGGTTGCACCAATCGTTTCCATAGCATCGCCATGAGTGATGATCACTGTATCGCCAGCTTGTAATGAACCCGCATTCACCAGTGTGTTAAGCGCATCTTTTACCATGTTATCTTTTTCACATTGGGTTGAGTCAAAAAATACCGGGTAAACACCACGATATAATGCTGTTTGACCAAGCGTACTGGCATGACGCGATAATGAATAAATTGGTAAGCCAGAGCTGATACGGGACATTAATTTTGCTGTGCTGCCTGATTCAGTTAAAGTCACAATGGCTTTCACAGAATCTAAGTGGTTTGCTGCATACATAGCTGATAATGCAATTGACTCAGCGTTTGATGAAAAACGGCTGTCTAAGCGGTGCTTAGAAACGTGGGTTTCTTTTTGTGATTCTGCCCCTAAACAAACGCGCGCCATGGTTGCCACGGTTTCTTCTGGGTAATCGCCTGCTGCTGTTTCAGCTGAAAGCATCACTGCATCTGTGCCATCAAGTACTGCGTTGGCAACATCCATAACTTCTGCACGGGTTGGCATAGGGTTATCGATCATTGATTCCATCATTTGCGTTGCGGTGATCACGGTACGGTTAAGTGAACGAGCGCGGCGGATAATAAGCTTTTGTTTACCCATTAAGGCAGCATCACCAATTTCAACACCTAAGTCACCACGGGCAACCATCACCGCATCTGAAGCAAGGATAATATCATCAACCGCTTCTACCGTTTCAACGGCTTCAGCACGCTCAATTTTAGCTAAAAGCTGTGCTTTAGAGCCCGCAGCTTCAGCTAGTGAACGTACATAACGCATATCGTCGCCACTGCGTGGGAATGAAACCGCGATATAATCAACATCAATTTCTGCCGCAGTTAATAAATCTTCTTTATCTTTTTCAGTAAAGGCTGGAGCCGTTAAACCACCACCTAAACGATTGATACCTTTATTATTAGATAACACGCCACCAACAGTTACTGTGGTATGCACTAAATGACCTTCAACGTTTACTACAGTTAATTGAATTAAACCATCGTTTAAAAGCAGTAAGTCACCTGGGGCAACATCTTGTGGTAATTCTTTGTAATCAATACCTACGGCGTTGATATCGCCTAGGCCTTTTTCCATTTTTGCATCAAGAATAAATTTTGCACCAACAGGTAGCGTTACTTTGCCATCTTTAAATGTCGATACACGAATTTTTGGGCCTTGCAAATCGGCTAAAATAGCAATGTGCTTACCTAATTTCTTGGCAATATCACGCACAGCTTGGGCACGGTCTTTGTGATCTTGGGCAATACCATGTGAAAAGTTCAAACGCACTACGTTTGCACCAGCACGAATTATTTTTTCTAAGTTATTATCTCGATCGGTTGCAGGTCCAAGGGTCGCGACTATTTTTGTGCGTCTAAGCATCAAATTCTCCTGTAGGCTTACTAAATTGTAAGCAGGTTGACGGTTTTTCGTTATTAATATATGCCGTTGTAACTAACACGCATAATACAGTTTTTACAGGCAGCCGATACATTGTTGAATGTAATGTAACTTATGAGGCTGCCATTATTTTATACAAAATAAATATGACCACATTATGACACCGGTGTCAGGTCTCGTCAATGCTCGACTCAGAAATCCATACCAGGAAAATTTATCCCCCCGAAGGAACGGTTGTTTGGTATAATCTGCGCATCATGCGTATTTGTTTTACGCATAGCGTTGTATCTGTTGTCTAAGCTCGCATTTTTAAGTGGCTTGGGTATATAATGCGCGCGGTATTATTTTCATTTACTAACCAATAGTTGTTACCGAGGAGGACACTAAATGCAAGTTGCATTAGTCGGGTTAGGCGTTATGGGTAAAAATCTTGCTCTGAACTTGATAGAGCAGGGTATGACGCTAGTAGCTTATGATAAAAACCCAGACGCGGGCGAAGAGCTATTAAGCTGTGCTAAATTACAAGGCATGGCAGATCGTCTGCACATTGTGTCTGATTTAGCTGATATGGTAAAACGGTTAACGCCGCCTCGCTCAATCTTGTTATTAGTACCAGCGGGTGAGTTAGTTGATAAAGTGTGTAACGAATTAGTTGAAGCGGGTGTTGATTGCGACGACATTATTGTTGATTGCGGTAATAGTAATTATAAAGACGGCATCACGCGTAAACTTAAATATCAAAATAAATTTGAATTTGCCACTATGGGCATTTCTGGCGGTGCCGAAGGCGCTCGTCATGGCCCTGCGATGATGGCAAGTGGTTCAGAAGGTGGCTGGGAGCGTGTCGAGCCATGGTTTGAAAAAGTTGCTGCGAGCTACAAAGGCGAATCGTGTTTTGCCCGTGTAGGTCAATCAGCCAGTGGTCATTTTGTTAAAATGGTGCACAACGGCATTGAATACGCATTAATGCAATTAATTGCTGAAATGTATCAATTACTACGTTTAGGCACAAATCGTACTCCACATGAAGTTGCTGATATTTTTAATCAATGGTCACAAGGCTCACTAAATAGTTATTTATTGTCTATTTCAAGTCATATCCTATCGTTAGAAACTGATGCTGATGAAGCGCTAGTTGATTTAATTGATAATAAAGTAGGCGCAAAAGGCACTGGTTTGTGGACGGCGCAAAATGCATTAGAGCTGGGTATTGCAGTGCCATCATTGGTTGCTGCTGTACAAGCACGTCATTTAACTAATACCGGTGATACACACGCTGCAAAAGAAATGACCTATGCAGCTAAATCAACGACACAAATTGAACTTGATTTAGAAGAACTTAAAGATGCCTTCTTGTTTGCAAGTTTACTTGCTTATCGTCAAGGCCTTGCGCTTATTAAAGGTGCATCGCGTGCGCATCAATGGAAAGTCGACTTATCTAAAACACTGCAAACATGGCGTGCAGGCTGTATTATTCGTGCCGATTACTTAGATAATATTGCTGATGGTGTTGAGTTTATCGATACACTTGAAAAAGAGTCACTCGCACTGCGTAAAATTACAGGTCAAGCGATGATGACTGGTTTAGCATTTCCAGTCTTGAGCTCAACGCAAACCTATTTTGCGACCCTTACTACACCAAGCAATGGTCATTTAGTACAAGCACAACGAGATTACTTCGGTGAGCATGGTATTAAAACCCACAGCGGTGAAGTATGCCATTTAACTGATTTAGTTGAGATTGACGCGAAAGTTCGTTAATTAGACCAATAGGTTTAAATAAAAGGCACGCTAATTAGCGTGCCTTTTTAGTTTTAAATGCAGTTTAAAAAATTGTTTTTATTATCTACTTAACTCACCACGTAGGTTGTCTTGCATTAGATGGCGAATAGTTTCTATTTCAAGCTGTTGGCTAAATAAGTAATGTAATTTAGTTAGGCATGCCTCTAACGTCATATCGTAACCGCTGATCACACCAATGTTGAGTAATGCATTACCCGTTGCATAACCGCCCATATTGACATGACCTTTTAAGCATTGTGTGAGATTGATAATGACCATGCCGCGTTTACTCGCGCTTGAGAGGATCTCTAAAAAGTCAGGATCTTGTGGCGCATTGCCTACCCCAAAGCTTAATAATACCAGGGCTTTGATATTATCGTTTACCAGGCTTTTAACCACAGCATGACTGATCCCAGGATACAAGTATAAAACCCCAATAGGTTGTGGCGTTATGTTAGTGACTTGTAGTTCATTTTCAACATACGGGCTCAGTTGGCCTTTTAATAATTGAATGTTAATGCCTGAGAGAGCCAGTGGATCTAGGTTTGGCGAGGCAAAGGCATCAAAGCCATCGGCATGGGCTTTTGTCGCACGGTTGCCGCGAAATAATTGATTATTAAAAAATAAACTAACCTCGGCAATCGGATAATTAGCCGCTAAGTACATAGCATTAAGTAAATTGACCTGACCATCAGAGCGCAGTTGCGACAGTGGAATTTGTGAACCTGTGACAATCACGGGTTTTGTTAAATTTTCAAACATAAATGACAGCGCAGAGGCGGTATAGGCCATAGTGTCGGTACCGTGCAATACCACAAAGCCATCATAGTCTTGGTATTTACTTTTAATGTCTTCTGCGATTAATTGCCAATGGACAGGGGACATATCGGAAGAATCAATGAGCGGACAATACTCATGAATATCAAATAAAGGCATTTCATCACGGTTAAATTCAGCATTGTTTACTACGGTTTGTGTTAAAAAGCCCTCTGCAGGAATATAGCCTCGGCTTGATTTTTTCATGCCAATTGTACCGCCAGTGTATGCGATATAAATACGTTTACGTTTCATAAAAAAGCCCAGTAAAAAAACTGGGCTTAGTATAACGCTAAGTGCTAATCAATACAGCCTGTTAGGGCATTATTGTGAAATATTACACACTAAGCAGCGGGCATAAATACCTTGCGGATCGTTGTAATCCTGCAAGTTTTCAACCTCAGTCGTTAATTGCTTAACTAACCCATTGATTGATGCTTTGTTTGAGAGTGCGTTTTGTAGCGTACTTTGCGAACCAATTAGTGCTTTAACCGATGCGTTACCAAAGATATCTTGCATTAGCTGCTCTTGCCCAGTAAGGCTATGCTTGATGGTTTTTACTTCATAAAAATCAAGTTTAGCCAGTTCAGCGGCGGCTTTAATTGCATCTTGCTTATTACCAAGCTTATCGATTAAGCCAAGTTCTTGCGCTTGGCTTGCAATCCAAACACGGCCTTGGGCAATCTTATCAACTTGCTCAGGTGTCATGTTCCGTGCTTCGCCAACGACCTCTAAAAAGCGCTGATAGGCATCTTCAACACTTAGTTGAATAACTTGCGCCATTTTTTCATTCAGAGGACGGGCGACTGACAGGCCAGCCATTTCAGTGGTTGCTACGCCGTCTGAATAAACACCTAATTTAGCCATGGTGTTTTCAAAGGTCATAAAGTTACCAAATACACCAATTGAACCGGTAATGGTACTTGGCGCGGCCCAAATTTCATTGGCTGCGGAGGCAATCCAGTAACCACCAGAGGCAGCCACAGAGCTCATTGAAGCAATTACCGGTTTACCAGCAGCTTTGAGTGCCAGTACTTCAGCGCGAATAATTTCAGAAGCAAACATACTGCCACCGCCTGAATCAATACGTAGTACTACGGCTTTAACTTTTTCATCTAAGCGAGCTTTACGTAGTAATGCCGCCGTAGAGTCACCACCAATTTCACCGGCTTTGCGTTCGCCGTCAGAAATAGTACCGCGAGCAACAACAACGGCGACTTTTTCTGTCATTGGGTTATCAAATTCAACTGGCGGTTTAATCAATGAAAGATATTCTTTAAATGATACTTGGTTAAAGGTTTTGCCAGTTTCTTCAGCGCCTACTAATTCAATCAATTCTCGACGAACTTGTTGATTCGTTTTTAATGAATCAACCCATTGATGTTCAAGTGCATATTTACCTGAGTCACCATTAACCGCTTGCATTTTGGCAAGGAATACATCCATGGTTTCATCAAAATTAGCTTCATCAAATGGACGAACTGCAGCAACATCTTGCTTATATTCTTGCCATAATGCACCCAACCATACACTGTTGGCTTCTTTTGCTGCATCTGACATATCATTACGAATGAAAGGTTCCACAGCTGATTTGAAGGTACCAACACGGAAAATATGCTGGGTGATGCCGAGCTTTTCAAGAGCATCTTTAAAATACAGTGGATACATACCAAAACCTTGAATTTCAACGCCACCATATGGATGCATTGAAATTTCATCAGCATGAGCAGCGATGTAATACTGTGCTTGAGAATAATAATAACCAGAAGCAATTACTTTTTTACCGCTAGCTTTAAAACGCTCTAGAGCTTGAGAAATTTGTTTTAATTTATTTAAATGCGCGCTAGGCATTTTTTGTAAATCTAACAAGATCACACTAATGCGTTTATCTTCAGTGGCTTGATCAATTACTTCGATAATATCATCAAGTAATATTTCAGCAGGTTCGTCGTTGCCCATTGTTGTGTCATTGATGGCGGCTTCAATTGGATCAACGTAAATTTTTTCTTCTACGATTGGCCCATTGAGGTTAAGTGTGAGCACCGATGTATCAGCAACATTAATTTCATCGTCATCACTTACGATAGAGACAATGAAAAGAATAACGAGTAGCACAAATAAAAAATTGAGGACTAAACGACGAGAAAAGTTAATTCCTGCCCACAGTCCTTTAAACAGCTTTGCAATCAAAATAAATCCTTAGTCTGGTACAACTTATATATGTCACCATCTTAGCCTAGAATAAAAATTTATTTAACTGTTAAATCGTAACTAAGTATTTATCAGTGCCGTCCTTAAAGAGGTTAACGATAGAAATATGACATAATTGAGTGCTTTTGTTGCTTATTACTTGCCAATCAAGCAAAATTCGCTAATGTATAGAGGTTAGACCAGTTGACGGGGCAGAGGATGTTAGAACAACAATTACAATTAAAACACACACAATTACGCAATCGCTTAGTAATGGGCTCAATGCATACAGGGCTTGAAGAGGGGTGGCATAACAGAAAACGGCTGCGTGCATTTTATGAAGCACGCGCAAAAGGTGGCACCGCAATGCTCATCACGGGGGGTTATAGCCCTAATCTGCGTGGAAAGTTAACCCCCATTTCATCCTCTTTTAACAGTTATTATGATGTATTTAAGCACCGTGCCTATACTGATGCTGTGCATCAGCATGGTGGTAAGATTTGCTTACAATTATTACATGCTGGTCGCTATGCCTATCATCCATTTAATCAAGCACCCAGTGCAATTAAAGCACCTATCAATCCGTATAAACCAAAAGCGATGTCTTTAGGGGCGATTAAAAAAACCATCAAAGACTTTGCTCATTCTGCTTATTTAGCACAAAAAGCGGGTTATGATGGTGTTGAAGTGATGGGCTCTGAAGGCTATCTGATCAATGAATTTATGGCGCCGCATACTAATAAACGCACCGATGAATACGGCGGGAGTCTAGAAAATCGCCTGCGTTTGGCATTAGACATAGTTAAAGCGGTACGTGCCAAAGTAAATAAAGAATTTTTAATTATCTTTCGTTTATCAGTGATGGATCTGATCCCAAATGGTTCCACACCAGAAGAAGTAACGGTTCAAGCTAAAGCGTTGGAGCTGGCAGGCGTTGATATATTTAATACTGGTATTGGCTGGCATGAAGCACGCGTGCCAACGATTGCCAGTATGGTACCACCTGGTGCATTTAAAGAAGCGTCAAAACGTTTAAAAGAAGTAGTGTCGGTGCCTGTCATTGCTGTAAATCGTATTAATACCCCTGCTATTGCCAATGAAATTTTAACCGCAGGTAATGCCGATTTAATCTCGATGGCACGCCCACTGCTTGCTGATCCTGAGTTTTTCAATAAATATCAAGCACAACACAGTGAGCAAATTAATATTTGTATCGGTTGTAACCAAGGTTGTTTAGATCATGTGTTTAAAGGTAAACGAGCTACTTGCCTAGTAAACCCACAAGCAGGCTTTGAATTAGATTACCCGCTTGAATACACGCAAAAGGCTAAAAGTGTATTGGTTGTTGGTGCCGGGCCTGCGGGTTTATCGGCAAGTTGTTATTTAGCGCAAAAAGGCCACACGGTGACGCTGATTGATAAAAGTGCTGATATGGGCGGGCAATTTAATCTCGCGATGCGCATTCCTGGCAAAGAAGATTTTAATCATACTCTGCGTTATTTTATTAACGAACTTGAACGTCTAAAAGTCACGGTCACACTCAATACTCCTTTTACCGATAAAATGCTTGAGCAATACGATGATGTGGTGTTTGCAACGGGCGTACGTCCTCGTGAAGCAAATTTTACTTGCGCTGATGATAAACGAGTTTTTTCATACGATGAAGTGATCCGCGGTGAAGTTGAATTAGGCCAATCGATTGCGATTTTAGGCGCCGGTGGCATTGGTTTTGATATGGTCGCTTTTTTAAGCGAGCATAAAAACCAAACTATCAGTGAATTTAAAACCCAGTGGGGGATTGAGTGCGAGCCAAGCCCGCATAAAGATAGTCGTCAATTGTTTATGCTCAAACGTAGTGCAGGGCGCTTTGGTAGTGAACTGGGCAAAACCACCGGTTGGATACACCGCCAAGTTGCAAAGCAACATGGTGTAAAACAAATCGCTGATTGTCAGTATCATCATTTTGATGCGCAAGGCCTAACAATCACGGTGGCAGGGGAAGAGCAAATTTTACCTGTTGATACGGTTATTGCGTGTATTGGGCAAGTGTCTAATAATGAGTTAATGTCACAATTAACCGATAACCCAAAAGTACATGTGATTGGTGGGGCCAAATTAGCCTCAGCGATTGATGCAAAACGGGCTATTTATGAAGCGTTACAGGTGGCGCGTAAAATTTAACTGAAATAAACTTTCTATCGTAGCGGTCTTTGTTTAATACACTTTAAGAGAATAGACCGCTACGATGAATACATTAATCAATATATATAAAACGTTGCTACAAAAAATAGCCCTATTTGATAGTATCCCTGCTTTACTATTTAGACTCATACTGGCGCCAGTAATGATAATAGCGGGTTATAACAAGCTAAATATCAGTGGTGACGTCAATGGCTTTTTTGAATTCTTTTTAGCTTCCCCTGATGTTGTTGCTTGGTTTGGCAACGCAGATTGGGGCTTAGGTCTACCTTTTCCTGATTTATTGGCTTTTTTAGCTGGCTGGAGTGAGTTTCTGGGTGGTTGGCTGCTCTTGGTTGGTTTATTAACTCGCTTAGTTAGCATTCCGTTGATGTTTACCATGGTCGTTGCCGCAACCTCAGTACATTGGCATAATGGCTGGTTTGCTATTGCGCCGACAGAGCCTGATACCAGTGCCGCACAAGTACTCGACTGGCTAGCGATACCTGGTGCCAAAGCAAGCCTCGATAATTCCCTTGCAGTGAAGGAACGAATTGAGAAAATCCGAGGACTTGTAGAAGAGCATGGTTTCCCCGATTACTTGTATGAAAAGGGTAAACCGTCAATTTTGAATAATGGCATTGAGTTTTCAGCTATTTATTTTGCGATGCTATTAAGTTTATTTTTCACCGGTGGTGGGCGCTTTGTAAGCTTAGATTATTGGCTACGAAGAACAATCGAATAAGCTAGATACTTACTGGTAAGTTTCTAACTTTCTAACTTTCTAACTTTCTAACTTTCTCAGTAATCCGTATCAATGGTATGCTGTTTTCTTTTTCAGTGAGAAGTATGCTATGGATGCTATTGAGCTTTTATTAACCCGTCAGTCTGATCCCCGACTAATTGCACCCGCTCCCAACAACAGCCAATTAGAGATTATTAAACAAGCAGCACTGCGTGTGCCGGATCATGGCGCGCTTGCGCCATGGCAATTTATTGTTGTAGCAGGGGATGCGCGCGAACGACTTGGCGAAATTTATTATCAAAGTGCAGTTGCAGAACAACAAGATGAAAAAGTCATTAATCGCGCCAAAGAGTTACCACTGCGTGCCCCAATGATTATTATTGCGATTGCTAAATATCAAGCACATCCTAAAGTACCACGTATAGAGCAAGTACAAAGCGCCGGCTGTGCTGTGCTTGCGATGCAACAAGCGGCATTCGCACAAGGGCTTGGTGGTGTTTGGCGTACCGGCTATTTTGCGCAAAGTGAGGCTGTTAAAGCGTCTTTAAATTTAAACACAGACGATGAGATTGTCGGCTATTTATACTTAGGTACACCTGAACTAGAGTGTAAAAAATCGGTACGTCATCAGCCTGAACGTTTTTTCAGCAATTTATAGTTGCTAAGACGTAATAAATTGGAACTTTTTCTTTTTGTACTAGTCAGAGAGCATTAAGGTTACTCTTGTTAGAGTCGGCAAGTAACTTAGCTGCGTGAAGCGCTTGGATGCAATAACCCTGAATGCAACGATTTGTTATTCTTCAGCAGTTTATTAATGTATGGAATGCTTTATAAAAATAACAATCTAGAAGACGAGGATAATGGGAAATTTATTTTTACGTGAAAAAGAAAAATGGTTAACGTGGTCTTTATGGGGCTTTGTTGGTGCAGTTATAACTCTTTACACAGCATTTAGTACACAGACTCCTCATCTAATTGCAATGTCATCAATAGGTATTGTGGTTATCTTAGCGTGGTGGATGCAACGTACAAGGCGATTTGACTTTGGCAGGGCATTTAAAGTGTGCTGTTATGTATTAGTTATTAGTATCTTACCTGCATTTATATTGGTACTGGTGCCAAGTGATGATCTCAATCGCTATGATTTAATCTTCCAAAGTTTAAGTTTTGTGACTTTTAGCTTGCTAGTGTGTTTATTATGCTCGTGGATTGCAAAACGGCCAAAACAGTATTATTGAGTTATTTTTAGGCGTTATAGGATCATAGCAGCAATTAATTTTGATTTTTTACTGTTAGGGCTTTACAACAAGGCAAGTAACCCCTATTATCCGCGCCGTACGGAGAGATGGCAGAGTGGTCGAATGCACCGGTCTTGAAAACCGGCATGGGTTTATAGCCCATCTAGGGTTCAAATCCCTATCTCTCCACCATATTTAAAAAGCCGCCTTCTGGGCGGCTTTTTGCTATCTGGAGTTTTATATGTCACAACAAAATCAATTAAGTACAACTCAGCGAGTACTCAAGCATGTGTTGTTATGGACTGTATTTGGCTATTGCTATCACAGTGCAATCAACCTTTTGGTTAAGATGGCCATTGATTCGCAACCGGAGCAGGTATTGGTTACTGCAATGGCGTATTGTTTAGGCTTTAATGTTTTATCTGCCCATTTGATCAGCAAATATGACAGGCATTGGCCTGAAATTGCTGCAATCTATATAGGGATTTTTGGCTTATTAGTGGTGCCGGTGATACTTGTTGGTCCGCAAGCATTATTGAGCCGTCCATTACTCGCTGGTATTTTAATCAGCTTACCAGTATTTACTTTCGCAATGCGCTTTATAAAGCGAAAACTCCCTAAAAACTAATCCTAAAGAAGCCCAAAAGGGCTTTTTTTTATGATAGCATAGACGCGTCTTTTAACTGATACCAACGTTATTAAGGTTGGTATAAACAAAACGTGAAACACATTATGTCAGATAATTTTACTACAGATGCTGAAAAAGCAAGTTACGGTATTGGCTTACAAATGGGTGAGCAACTTAAAGCGAATCCGTTCGAAGGTCTAAACTTAAATTCAGTATTTGCAGGCATGAAAGATGCGTATGTAGGTGGCGATTTCCAAGTTGAGATCCCTGAGATCCAAGCTGCTTTCGAAAAAATCAATACTGAAATTCAAGCTCGTCGTGAAGAAGAAGCTAAAGTACTCGCGGCTGAAGGCATTGCATTCTTAGAAGAAAATGCAAAGCGTACTGAAATCACCGTTACTGAGTCTGGTCTGCAATACGAAGTACTTGCAACAGGTGAAGGCGACAAGCCTACTGCAGAGTCTACAGTTCGCGTTGATTATCACGGTACACTTATCAACGGTACTGTTTTTGATAGCTCTTATGAGCGTGGCCAGCCTGCAGAGTTCCCTGTTGGTGGTGTTATCAAAGGTTGGACTGAAGCGTTACAAATGATGCCAGTAGGCACTAAATGGCGTATTTATGTTCCTCATGATCTTGCTTATGGTGAACGTGGTGCCGGTGCTGCGATTGCACCTTTCTCAACGCTTGTATTCGATGTTGAGTTACACGCTATTCTTTAATAGTTATTTACTTTTTTAAGTAAATAAAAAGCCACCCTAAGACGATTAGGGTGGCTTTTTTTATGTTTGTATTATGGTTAATTAAAAGTAACCACGTACACCTAGTCTAAAGTTTCGCCCTGGTAATGGCGCTTGATCTTTAATAAATGAGCTATGTACAAAGCCTAGTTCATCAGTGATGTTATCAATGTTGATATAAAACTGCGTATCGACAGGGCCTACCGTTAATTGATAATTTGCTTGTGCATCAAATAACGTGTAACCGTCAGTTGCGGTTTCATAGGCTGTAATGTCATTTTGTTCAAAGTAATGGGTGCCCGTTAAACTAAACTGCCAATCACTAATATTATATTGTAATTCTGAGCCTAATTTATTCGCTGGAATACGCGGTAAATTACCTTCATCATCCGCAAGTTTTGCCGTGGTTGAATCACCAAATAGTTTAACCATTGCATTGGCGTTAATTTGATAATGTGCGTCAAACTCAATACCGTATAACTTTGCATCTTTACTGACGAATTGATAAACCGCCATACCATGATCGTGGTCAGGCTCTGCTGCTTCAAGGCCATGCTCTGCATCAAACACTAAGCCCGTGTTTTGTTGATAGTAAAAGTTTTCAATGTCGTTATAGAAAAAGTTAACGGTATAACCAAAATCGCCACTAAAGCGTCTAAAGCCAAAATCAATATTGGTGGACGTTTCTTGCTTGATATTATCAGGTTCGAAGTGAATTTCACCGTCTTCAATTACGTAGCCCAAACCTAGCTCATAGGTACTGGTAGCAATATGTACACCATTTGAAAGTAGCTCTGCAGATAACGGAGCACGCTCTGAATGTGACACGCTAAGAGACACACTTTGACCTGGCGTATATTGCCAAATGGCACCCGCTGAAGCGCTTAAATTAGTAAAACTTTTACTGTAAGCCGTTAGCTCATTTTCGTGCTCATCAGCATGCTCTTCATGGTCATGGTCATGGTCATGGTCATGCGCTGAAGTATTGACGTTACTATCAATATTATAATCTTCTAAACGAGCACCAAGTTCCACAGTCACGTCACCAAATTGTTGCTCTTCTAGGATAAACAGTGCATTTGAGGTGGTCTTACTTGCTGGTGTAAAGGCTTCTTCACCATCAGCATCATAATTGGACTCGCTAAAGTGGTAGCCCGCCATCCCGTGCCAGTTACCTAGTTTATGCTCAATATTAAAACGTGCTTCAGTGGTTTCGTTGCTGAAGATTGTACCAATCGCGCCGTCTTCAATTTCAGCATGGCGATAGTCAGTATAACCAAGACGTAAGTTAATGGTTTCAATCCAATTGTTATGCAATGCATAACTCATTAAAGCTTGCCAACGATCTTGCTCTACGCGCGCATAAACGGCTTCTTCTTCACCTTCTTCATGGGCATGTTCGTGATCGTGATCGTGACCATGTTCATGGCTATGTGCCGGAATACCGTAATCTGTTTCGATACGACCATAAGCGACACCTAACGTTAAATGTTCCCCCACATAGCTAGTTCCAAAGTTAACGGTTTGGCTATCAATAAAAGTATTTTTAACTGAGGTTGCTGTTTCATGCTCTTCTTCGTCATGGCCCTCATGATCTTCGTGCTCTTCTTCTGGTAAGTTAAAACGCGGAGTTTGGTAGTCATCACCAGTGCGTTTAGTACCATCAAAATGGAAGTTAAAGTTGTTATGGCCCGTTTCAAGCTTAGCAGCATAGGTGTTGGCATTTGATACTGTATCGTGGCTGTACTCAACTGCGCCGGTTAGTTGCTCAATGTTATCGGTAGGAATACGGTTATCAACCACATTAACTACACCACCGATTGCACCAGAGCCATAAAGTAGCGTAGCTGGGCCACGCAAAACTTCAATTTGTTCAGCGGCTAGGCTGTCATTAGAGGTTGCGTGATCTGGGCCAATTCTCGATGCATCGCTGCTGTCTAAGCCATTTTGAGTGATTTTAACGCGGGGGCCGTCTAAACCACGAATAATTGGACTTGAAGAAACAGGGCCAAAATAGCTGGCATTGACGCCTGGCAGGCCTTTTAAGGTTTCGCCTAATGTTGGCTTTGCTTTATTTCTTAGTTCGTCGCCGCTAAGTACACTCACCGGTGAAATCATTTCTAAACTATTTTTATGCAGAGCAGAGGCATATACCACCACAGTTTCAACCGAAGTTGGAACAAGGGTAATTTGCAATGCAGGGCTTGCTTCATTCACTGCAATACGGGCATCAACATAATTGTCTTTACTAATATGTAACTGACTATTAGCGTCGATATCAATACTAAACTGGCCATTGTTATCAGTTTTTATTGATTGTGCTTTACCGTGTATATGCACGTCGGCTTGGCTGATCGGTTGATTTTTATCATCCAAAACTTGGCCTGTTACAACCGCGGCATGAGCAGAAAAAGAACTTAGAGCAGAGATAATTGCTGTGGATATTAAAGAATGTCGGATCATGATTACTACATCGTGGTTATTATGTTGTGATATAATATAACACCATCATTTACACCAATCAATAATGTTATACCATAACTTTAAAATAAACACATTTTCATTAGAGCGCGCTATACTCTAGTAGAAATAATCACTAGTTTGGTGAATGTTATGTCTGATAAAGCACGTATCTTTAAAGCACGTTTTAGCATTGCAGATTTGCGTCAGCAGCGTAATCATCAAGAGGTATTTACTACGGCTTTAACAAAAAATGAAACGCTAGAGCATTTTGTTTTAAAGCTATTAGGATATTGTATTTTATCTTACGACAGCCACGCAGTGCTAAATAAATTTTCAGATAGACTGCAGCCAGATGTTGGTATCCAAGCATTGGACGAGCATTATAAAATCTGGTTAAGTGTAGATCAGCCCAACCTTGAGCAGCTGTTCAAAATAGCTAAGCAAGTAGATGAGCTATTAATCTTAACGACCGGTAATAGTCAGTGGTTAATTGAGTCTGAATCACGCTTAAAGCTATTTACAAATAGCCACATTATAGAAATTGATCAGCAATTCGTGGACGCTATTCAAATGGATTTAACGCGAAGTTTACATTGGGATGTCACTATCGATGAGGGCAGTTTAATGATCAGTGATAAAATACACTGTTATGAAACCAAACAGTTTGATTGGCACTAAACTACCGTGATTATTTAAAACTGAGGGTAATATCGCCATCGGGTTTGCAACAGCACAGCAGCACTTCTCCGTCTCGCACAAACGCAAGTGGCTCTTCATTGTAGATCACTTGTCCTTGGCTGAGTGTTGCACGACAAGCGCCACAATAACCTTCTCGGCATTGGAAAGGGATATCATATTGCTGTTGTTCAAGGCAGTCTAAGAGGGAATGGCAGCCAGTGCTAAATTCAACACACTGGCTGTTATCTGCAAAGTGAATCTTTGCAGTTTTGTTGCTGCTCATTAGAGATCAAAGTCACCAAAGTCGGCAGCATCAACTTGCGAATCAATTTGACCTACAAGGTATGAGCTGATCTCCGCTTCTTGTGGGGCAACTTGTACATTGTCAGACACTAACCATGAGTTGATCCATGGAATAGGGTTACTGCTGGTTTTGAATTGGGTCGGTAAGCCAACGGCACTCATACGTGCGTTAGTAATGTACTCAACGTATTGACATAAAATATCTTTGTTTAAGCCAATCATTGAGCCATCTTTAAACAAGTATTCAGCCCATTCTTTTTCTTGTTCTGCCGCATCGACAAACATCTTGATTGCTTCTTCACGACACTGCGCCGCAACGATTGCCATTTCAGGATCGTCTTTACCATCTTGCATAATGTTTAGAATGTGCTGAGTACCTGAGAGGTGTAGAGCTTCATCTCGGGCGATCAGTTTGATGATTTTCGCGTTGCCTTCCATCAATTCACGCTCTGCAAATGCAAATGAACAGGCAAAGCTGACATAAAAGCGAATGGCTTCAAGAATGTTTACTGACATCATGGCAAGGTATAACAGCTTTTTAAGTTCAAATAAGCTGATATGAACAGTTTCACCATTAAGACTGTGTTTGCCTTCACCGTACAAGTTATACACGGCAACTTTATTAATTAATTCATCGTAATATTTAGTTACGGCATCAGCGCGTTCACTAATTTTTTCGTTACTAACGATATCATCAAAAATAAGCTCAGGGGCTTGAGTAACGTTACGAATAATATGTGTGTATGAACGGCTATGGATTGTTTCACTAAATGCCCAAGTTTCAATCCAGGTCTCAAGTTCTGGGATCGACACAATTGGCAGTAACGCAACATTAGGCGAGCGACCTTGCACACTATCAAGCAAGGTTTGATACTTTAAGTTACTTAAAAAGATATGTTTTTCGTGATCAGGTAAGGCCTGAAAATCTAACCGATCTTTACTTACATCGACTTCTTCAGGACGCCAAAAAAACGACAGCTGTTTTTCAATTAACTTTTCGAAAATAGGGTACTTCTGTTGATCATAACGCGATACGTTAACGGTTTGGCCGAAAAACATCGGTTCTTGTAGTTGGTTATTATGGTTTCGGCTAAAAGTAGTATAAGACATAAGATCACTCAAAAAACGAACAGGGCAAAGCGGGCGTATAGCCCGCTTCCAATTTATATTTATTATCGACTAGATTTTACAAGCGCCGCCTGCACAATCATCATCTTCCACGTCTGGTGTGTCATCTTGTGCATCAGATGCGCCATCGCGGGTATTGTGATAGTAAAGGGTTTTAACACCAAGTTTATATGCACCCAGTAAATCTTGTAGTAATACCTTCATTGGTACTTTACCACCTTCAAATTTATTTGGGTCGTAGTTCGTATTAGCTGAAATCGTTTGGTCAACAAACTTTTGCATTATACCAACTAGCTCTATGTAACCTTTATTTGATGGGATATCCCACAATAGTTCATAGTTATCTTTTAAACGCTCATACTCAGGAACAACTTGTTTTAAAATACCATCTTTACTGGCTTTAACACTGATATGGCCGCGCGGTGGCTCAATACCATTGGTTGCATTAGAAATTTGCGACGATGTTTCAGACGGCATCAACGCAGATAACGTTGAGTTACGCATACCATGCTTTTTAATATTGGCACGTAAAGTATCCCAATCTAAATGCAATGGTTCATCACAAATTTTGTCTAAATCACGCTTATAGGTATCAGTTGGCATGATCCCTTGTGAGTAGGTGGTTTCGTTAAATTTAGGGCAGGCGCCACGCTCTTTAGCCAGCTCATTTGACGCTTTCATTAAGTAATACTGAATTGCTTCAAAGGTCTTATGCGTTAATGCATTGGCACTGCCATCAGAATAACGTTTGCCATTTTTAGCAAGGTAATATGCGTAGTTTATTACACCTATTCCGAGTGTACGACGGCCCATCGTTGCATTGTGGGCTGCTGGCACTGGGTAGTCTTGGAAATCAAGTAAGTTATCTAAGGCGCGCACTGCAAGTTCAGCTAATTCTTCAAGCTCGTCTAGTGACTCAATGGCACCTAAGTTAAAGGCCGATAGCGTACACAGGGCGATTTCGCCTTCTTCGTCATTAACATTGCTAAGCGGTTTAGTTGGTAATGCAATTTCTAAACATAAGTTAGATTGGCGAATTGGCGCAACTTTAGCGATAAACGGGCTGTGGGTATTACAGTGATCGACATTTTGTAAATAAATACGCCCGGTGCTAGCACGCTCTTGTGCAAACATTGAGAACAATTCAATCGCTTTAATACGTTTTTTACGAATTGATTCATCTTGCTCGTATTGCACGTATAGACGATCAAATTCATCTTGATCTTCAAAAAAGGCATCGTAAAGACCAGGTACATCTGATGGGCTAAATAATGTAATGTAATCATCTTTAATCAAGCGCGCGTACATTAGCTTATTAAATTGCACACCGTAATCTAAGTGACGCACACGGTTATCATCTACACCACGGTTGTTTTTAAGCACTAATAAGTTTTCTACTTCTAAATGCCATAAAGGGTAGAACAGGGTCGCTGCACCGCCGCGTACACCACCTTGCGAACAGCTTTTAACTGCTGTTTGAAAGTGCTTATAAAAAGGAATACAGCCTGTGTGGTACGCTTCGCCATTGCGAATAGGGCTACCTAGTGCGCGAATG
>NZ_DRGM01000072.1 GCF_011050055.1 Pseudoalteromonas prydzensis
ACGTTTATAAGCCATACAGCGACAGTAGTTACCATTCATATGGCTTACTATTTCTTCATCTGAAGGACTTGGGTTAGCTGCCAGTAATGTGGCCGCTTGCATTATTTGCCCCGACTGACAGTAACCGCACTGTGGCACTTGCTCTTCAACCCATGCTTTTTGCAGTGGGTGTTCGTTATTAAGCCCTTCAATTGTGGTGATGTTTTTTCCTGCAATTGCGCCAATTGGTAAAACACATGAGCGAGTTGCTTGCCCATCTAAATGCACTGTACACGCACCACACATTGCAATACCGCAACCAAACTTCGTTCCTTTTAATCCAATTTCATCACGAATAACCCATAACAATGGTGTATCTTCACTTGCGTGTGATTCGACCACCTTGCCATTAATTGTAAACGTCACCATAGCTTGCCCCTTAATTACGATTTCTATAGTCACTTTTAAACTATACGAACAGCTTCAAAAGTGACTATAGCTATTAAAAATATAACTACGACCCTACTCGTTATATTTTTTCATTAAAATTTTTATATTCTGTTTTACTTAAAAACTCACTTAATTGCTCTTGCGTATCTATATCTAAACTCGCACTACTTAAACTAATTGTGTTAACAACTTCACGACTAGAGCGCAATAATTGCTGTGCACCTCTATCCGAAGTTAAGCTTGCAAGCTGAGATAAATCAACCGCAGGGAATATAGCGGGTACACCTAAACGCTCGCCATAGTTTGCGCACCAGCGCGATGGATTACGTGTAAAACCAGTAACTAGCTCACTTAAGTGCGCTACTTTTAGCTCAACCTGATCCGCGAGCATAAATAAAATCCCATCGAAGGACTTATTTTTAAACACAGTTTGAGACGCTATCGCGATTGAATTACCTAAACCTTGGCTCCATTGCTTGTTCTCAATTAGCTCTATGTTTTTATAACCGGTCAGTACTTGTGCTACTTCTTTATGCCATGCCCCGGTAACTACATACACGGGCGTGTCATCAAGTGCTTGAAGTGTATTTACTGCATGTTCAATCATTGTTTTGCCAAACCCGATATCAGCCGTTAATTTACAGCCGTTAAAGCGAGATGATTGCCCTGCGGCTAAAACAACTTTTGCAATTAGCACTCCTCTTGCCCCCAATGGCTTAGCGATTGGGCGTTTTTGTCACACAGCACTGCATGTATTTCGCTGATCAGCGATAGTGCAATACTCTCTGGCGAGTCGCCGCCTAAATTTAAACCGACAGGCCCAAAAACAGGAGACTTTATTTGTGAAACACGCGTATTCGCGTGCTCTAAAACTTGTTCACGCCTGTGCTTAGGACCCAATAACCCTATATATTTAAAAGAAACATCTTTAAATTGAGCTAACGTACTCGCGTCTAGCTCAACGCTGTGAGCCATTAAAATAGCCGCATCGACTTTATTAGTTATGCAATATTCTCTTAACTCACTCGGTGTGATGCGCAAAATAGCATCTGCATTTTTAAAATATTGCCTTTTTGCATTGGCTGCACGCGTGTCCCATACAGTTACACTCCAACCAAGTTGTTTGGCAAATGTATAAACCGGAACCGCATCGGCCCCACCACCCACTATTAATAAATGAGGCGGCGGATAAATAGAAGTTTGTAAGCACGTAGCGCCTTTTAATTCTATTAACTGCGCTTTGCGGTTCATTGATAAACCATGTAACTCATCATTTTGCGTAAATACACCACTACCGGCTGGCAAAATGGGGCTTACCTGTTGAAGGTATCGCCCTGGTTTATTCTCATTAAGTGCTTTAGATACAAGCTCTAACTGTAAATAGTCATTAGCTTTGTGAATGGGCTGCAGTAAAATGTGTACTATGCCCCCACAACCAATACCAAGTTGAAATGTTAAATCGTCTTCATCGGTGGCATCATAACTGATGGTTTTACTTGTTAAAGTACTCATTACTTGTTTAGCATGGCGCTGTATGTCAGCTTCTAAACAGCCACCTGAAAGCATCCCCAAGCGCTCGCCTAGGCTAGATATAAGCATCATAGCCCCTAGTTTTCTGTAGCTAGAGCCTTCAATTTTGTACAAAGTAGCTAAAACCCATTCTTGGTTGTCCCTATTTTTATACCAAGTGTTTAAGATACTTTTTAAATCTGTAACCATATATTGCCCTTTAAAAGCATTTTTTGCGTTTAAAAACAAACCAGCCTAAACAGCTAATCTAAAACTTAATAATTCACGCACAATTTACTCCTCTATTATATCGTTTAAGGTCTCAATTAACTCATCAAATTGCTCATTAACGCTTTGGCGTTGTTTATCATTTAGAGTTGAGTTTAATTCGTAGAGTAAATTTATATATAAATTTAAGTTTGCTTCATTGGCTTTCAATAGTGCGTCGCTCATATAGAGTTCGCGCTCTTTAATAACCGTACTTAACTGATTTATAAAATCTTTTTCTGTAATTTCAGCATTTGTAAATACCTGCTTGGCTGCATTCAAACGGTTTTGCTTGTACTTTAGCCACAGCGTTCCTGAGTCTTGATGTTGCTCATTAGTTGATTTAATCAGCGCTTTTTGTTGTTTATTAAGCTTGCCTATCCACTGCTCGTAGTATTCAAATTGCTTTTCCAGGCGCTCACTTTTTCGCTCAAGCGGGGTTTGTTCGTTAAACTCTTCGCGTTCGTCGTTAATTTTTATTTGAATATTGTTTAAAAGTTCTTCTCTTTGCTCACTTGATAAAGTTGCACCCAGTTCGGCTAAAGGCATGTGCGCGTATTCAAGTAGGTTTTGCCAATGCTTTTTAGCAAAAACCACCTGCTCTTTTAACTTCTCAATGCTTAGTGTGTTGTTAAAAAGTGCCTTAATATTTTGAATGTCTTGTTTGTAGGCTGGTAGCTGCGTACTTCTATGCCACGCTTGGGTCGTGTTAATGATCTTTTTAAGCTGCTTATTTTGTGTTTTATTTAAATCAATATAATCATCTACCCAAAATGACGAAAGCCAACTCAAATTATTGTAAGTAAAAGATGCCGAACAACTACATAAAAACAACATACTTACAGCAAGGCATATCTGTTTTAGTTTTTTTGCTTTGAAATTTTTAAGCATAACCTTCTCTATTATTTAGATTGTGGCAAAGCTCAAAACTCATTTGATAATAATTATCATTTAAGTGTTGACTTGTATTTAGATCTAACTGATAATCGTTCGCACAAACACAGTGTAACGACCTCAGTGCCTACGGAAGAATATTCAGCAAGGATGCTGACACATTAAAAGAAGAGCGTGCCGCTTCGTGTTATTACTTACTCGACCCAAGTAGTAACATCAAATATCACATTTACTTGCTACATTGCTCATATTAGTGACGGTTAATATGATTCAAAAAAGCCCTAACGGGCTTTTTTTATTTCTTTAAATTTTCTATAAAATCTGTATCTTACACTTCTAAACTCGTCTACTTACCTTAAAAGTCCACCGTGCTGTTATTTACATTTTATACGCACGATCTGATAAGGTATCGCCTTGCGTTTACGCTAAAGCTGGCGTAAAACATAACAGTAGACACCCTTTTTTGCATCTATTTATAGTAACCGATTTAATCTCTACTTAAATGCATTGAGTATTAAACGTTTAAAATGCGCAAATAGTGCAAAAATTTAATAATTTAGCATTCAACTATGGCCTGTTGACCTTTTAGTATTAAAATTTGTTCTATCTAGGCGCTATTTATACCAATCTGCTTATATATGGGGTCTATTTAACGTTAAGAAAATCACGCTAGAACTAGGCAAAAGTTTTTGTATCTAGTTGTTCTAAATGAAAAATTTTTAACGACGTTATAGTGCAATTTAATTCGTTAAATTGATCAAAGATTTATGCAGGTTGGTATTAATAGCCGCACGAAGTTTGTAACCTAGTAGGCTCATTAAAAACCGAGCAACAAAGAGCAAACCGTCCCTAGAGCGAACCTAAATAGCAGCACAAATTTAAACTAGAAAGATAAACAGGCGTTAATACCTATTGTAACTATTACTAATTGGAGACATTAATATGTCACAGTTTAATTTGAAATCACTCGTTCTAGCTGGCGTTTTACTTACCAGCCCCTTTGCTCATGCAACATTAGAAGATGGCATAAAAGCAGCAAACGAAGGTGAATTTGCAGTCGCCCTAAAAGAATTTCAATACCTTGCCGATAAAGGCTTTGCACCAGGAATTTACGAACTAGCTAAATTATATGAAGGTGGATACGGTGTAACGCGCGATTACCGCAAAGCAGCTGCGCTTTATCAACAAGGCGTAAAAAAGAACCACCCGGATTCAATGTTTGCTCTAGCGGTTTTATACGACGAAGGCAAAGGTGTTAAACTTGATCACCAAATGGCTGTTACCTTATTTGAACAAGCAGCCAATAAAAACCTGCCTGCGGCTCAGTTTAATTTAGGGGTAATGTACTCCAACGGCGTAGGTGTGACTCGAGATTATAAAGCTGCGCGTAATTGGTATGAAAAAGCGGCCGCTAATAATTACTCTTTGGCTCAATTTAATTTAGCGCTAATGTATTTTGAAGGTCTAGGCATGCCAAAGGATCTAGAAAAGTCATACATTTGGAATACTATTGCCGAGTACAATGGCAACATGCAAGCAAGTCACAGCCGTAAACTTGATGAGCGTAAAATGCTACCTAAAGAAATTGAAGAAGCTAAAGAAAAAGCCGATGCCATTTATGCAAAAATACAAGTGGGTACTTATGCTGGTGAAGGTCGCTTATTTTAAATCTTTAGAGTCTGATGATTAGGTTTTAACTCTATCTAAAAAGGCTGAATTACATAACGTAATTCAGCCTTTTTAATATATCTTGATTAGCAAAATAAAATCTATTCAACTTTACAAAATCAACACCCTATCATTTTATATAAAGCCATTTTAATAGCTTAATAATAAGTTTACTTTGTTTAAGTAACAGATTAATACGAGGATTAAATGAGCCTGATACTAAGGTGTTTTTAGCGTGGCTGAACGTTAAAAAACCTTCAATACCATGATAGTGCCCCATTCCTGAATGCCCTACACCACCAAAAGGGGCATCGTCAGCAGTTACTTGCACTAACGTATCGTTTATTGCCACAGTACCACTGATTGTTTGCTTCATAATGTATTCTTGAGCGTGCTTATCTTGCCCTAAAATATAAAGCGCTAATGGGTGGTGATGTGCTTTAATATAATCAATTGCGCTGTCGAGCTTTTCGTAACTCATTATTGGTAATATTGGACCAAATAACTCATCTTGCATTAGGCTCATCTCGTCAGTCACTTGAGTCACTAAATGCAGCCCCATACGATGTTTTTGCTCATCTTGCTGGTTTTGCTCAAGTGGCTTAATAATGTTTGCGCCAAGCTCTTGTGCTTGCTCTAAATAGGTTGCTAAACGTTTATAGTGTGCATCGCTAATAATAGAAGTTAAGTTTTTACCTTCAACACCGTCTTTAAAGTGCTTTTTATACAGCTCACACAATTGCTGAACCAGCTGATGCTCAAGCGCTTTGGGTACAAATACATAGTCGGGAGCAACGCATATTTGCCCTGCATTAGCCATTTTTCCAAACAGTATGGCTTGCGCCGCTTTTTTAATATCGGCATTTTGCGTAATAATAACTGGCGATTTACCACCGAGTTCGAGCGTTACCGGTGTTAAATTACGACTCGCCGAAGCCATTACTAATTTACCTACTGCCGTTGAGCCCGTAAATAATAAATGAGCAAATGGGAGCGATGAAAATTGCGCGGCTACATCGCTGCCGCCTTGTATTATTTTACAATGCGCTTGCATATCGTCTTTAAATATTTTTTCGATAACGACGTTTGTGTGAGGTGTAAACTCGCTTAATTTGAGCATGACTCTATTACCGGCAGCTATAGCAGTAAACACAGGTACTAACGCTAACTGAATCGGATAATTCCACGGTGCAATAATGCCAACCACACCTTTGGGCTGGTAATTAACACTTACTTTTGAAGGCCACAAGCTTAAACCAACAGAGCGATTACTTGGCTTTGCCCATTTTGGGAGCTTTTTAATAATGTGTGCGAGCGTTTGCACCGTAGGTAATATATCGCCAAGTAAAGTATCGAAAGCAGTTCTATAACCAAAGTCTTTTGAAACAGCATCCACTAGCTCTTGCTCAAGTTCAACAATACGTACACGAAGTTTTTTTAATAAAACGAGACGTTTATCAATTGGCAAGTAAGGCGTTTCGAGAAAGCTTTTTTGCAATTCATCAAATTGGGGAATTAAAGGCATTGCCTGTGATGTCTCAGTGCTCAAAATAGATTACTCAATTTTTAAAGTTACCGCAGACTATAACCTTGTTCTGTTTTTCGAGCAATAACACTAATTATCTAAAAAAGAGCTTCTTAAGCAATATAAATAAGTATAAAGAGTAGCTTTGTTTAAAACTGTAAATATAAACAAAGCTACTCTGGTATAGGTTGATTTAGTACAGCTTTAAAAGCCAAATACTTGAGCTGCTATAGTCATTGTCACTAACGTAATTAATACAATAGCAACAATATTTAGTATAAAGCCTGCTCTTATCATGTCGCGCATTTGAATTTGCCCTGAGCCAAATACAATGGCGTTTGGTGGTGTCGCTACTGGCATCATAAACGCGCAGCTACATGCAATAGCGGCAGGAATAACCCATACAAGTGGCGAACCTGTTATAGATTCTGCAACGGGTCCTAATAAAGGAAGAAAGCCAGCTGCAGTTGCTGTATTACTCGTGATCTCCGTTAAAAACGTAATTAATGCCACAACAACAAGTACGCTCATAACAAGTGGAATAGTACTTACACCCTCTATCATTTGGGCAATAAAATCAGCAAGGCCTGATGATTTTATTTGGGACGCTAATGTTAATCCGCCTCCAAACAAAAGTAGTACGCCCCACGGTACCTCTGATGCGTGATGCCAATCAAGAATACGCTCATTTTTGCCTTTATTCGCTGGCATTACAAACAACAGCAATGCCGCAGCAATTGCAATTGTAGTATCTGAAATATTAAGACCTGTAATATCGCCTAATAAAGGTCTAAATATCCAACAAAGTGCAGCAAGTACAAATACAAACAACACGCCTTTTTCTGCACGTTGCATTATTCCAAGATTTTTTAGCTGAGTTGTAAACACTGCTTTTGTATCAATTTTCTGATCGTTTTTAACATTAGCATCTACTTTATACGCAAACTTAGTAAGCCAAACCCAGCTAATAATTAGCATGCTTAAAGACAGAGGTACACCTACAATCATCCATTGCGCAAAGCCAATTTCTATTTGATAACTATCTGATAAGTAAGCAGCCATTAAAGCGTTAGGCGGAGTGCCAATTAAAGTAGCAATACCACCAATACTTGCACCATAAGCGATTGATAACAGTAAAGCCTTACCAAAACCTTCATTTTCAGGGTCTGATTGTTTAACTAAACTGGTGATCGAAAGTGCAATAGGCAGCATCATTACGGCTGTAGCCGTATTAGACATCCACATCGACAAAAATGCGGTAACCAACATCATAGCTAAAATTTGTAAGCTTGGTTTTTTACCTGCGTATAGCATAGTGCTAAGCGCAATACGTTTATGTAAACCCCAGCGCTCCATAGCAATGGAAATTAAAAAACCACCTAAAAATAAAAAGATTAGCGGGTGTGCATACGGTGCCGCCACACTTTTTATTGCTGCTATATCAGCTAGTGGTGATATTACCAGTGGTAGCAATGCAGTTGCCGGAATTGGTACAACTTCGCTCACCCACCACGATGCCATCCAAAATGCTAAGCCTGCAGTTTTAAATGCCGCAACCGACATACCTGTTGGCGGATCGAATAAACAGGTTAATAGCATTACTAAAGGCCCTAGTATTAAAAAAAGCCATTGAAAATGTTTTTTCTTATCGGGTTCTTGCGTCAGTATGTTGTCTGTCATGATAAGCCTCTAAAACTTATATTTAAGACCAAGCGCAACACTGTTGTCGTCTTGTTCTTCTAGATTAAGATCGGTGTATAAAAGGTAAGCTGTTGTCTGCTTATCAAATACATAGTCAAGGCCTGTGCTCCATTGCGTTGCCTCAGAAACTTGACGAAGTGTAGAGTCATCTTTAGCAAATTGAATCTTTGGTACCCACTTGTCAAGCGTATAACTTGCACTCAATACATAACCATTACCAGATTTAGTGCCATCCACTGATTCAGAATGCTGGTATAAGCCGCCTAACTGTAATTGCTTAAACTTATAAACGCCTGCAAGTCTACTTGCTGTAATATTATTAAGTGAATCAACATGACTTAGTGACACATAATACGGGGTGTTATTTAAATTACGATCGCCATAAATAATCGTAGCAGCAAAACCGGCTTCATTATCTTTATTATCGTCTTTAGGCGCGTAAGTAAACGAAAACTGTGTATTATGCCAATAGCTTGAAGTGTAGGTTATGGTGTCTCCGAGGCGATCTTGCCCTGCAATAACTTGTGCCATGTCGGCTTGAGTTTCATTAAAGTTATCAACTTTTCCTTCAGAGTATTTAAAGCGTGTATCGTTTCTTCCTACTACAACTTCACCAAACGCACCTTTTAAGCCCAAGTAAGTATTACGTGCAGTAAAAGGCTCATCGGTGTCGTCTTCCTCAAACCCTTTAACTTGTACTTCGTATTTAAAAACAACGCTTAGGTATTCGTTAAGTTTGTGGTCGCCTTTAATACCAATACGTGAGAAGGGCGCGTCTATTTGCGTACCCTCATCTGCGTATCGCATAGTGCCTGTATCAGTATTTGCAATTTGTACTTCAGCTTTACCATAAACGGTATAATCAACCGCTAAAACAGTATGCGAAAATGTAGCTAAGCAACTCAGTGAAGCTAGATAAATAGTAGTGTGTTTGAACCTTATCATTGTGTGTCCTAATTATTAGAATCTACTTATTGTCGACTCTAACTAAGCAAACACATTGCCAATGATGTAAATGGTATATATTTCATAATCTTGACACTAGCTGTGGTTTTTATCTATACAAGATTGTGCGGATTACCGCACATTAAAAACCAGGCTATGTCACTTTATCCACACATTTTAATCGATGAACATATCGCGGTTGAGCCCATATTTACTCATTTTATCGTAAAGCGTTTTTCGGGCAATTTGTAATGCTTCCATGGTATTTTTAATACTTCCATGGTTTATCTCAAGTGCATGTTCAATTAGTGATTGTTCGTAAAATGATACTTTCTCTGACAAACTTAAATCGGGCGAAAGCTCACCCTGACCTTGTGTTTTTGTGACCGAAAACGCCAGTTCAACGCCTAATAGCACAGCACGCTCAGCTTGGTTTCTAAGTTCTCTCACATTCCCAGGCCAGTCGTAAGCTAATAAACGCTGTTGTAATTCACTGTTTAAGGGCGCTGGTGCTTTGTGATAGCGAGTAGCTGCAATTGAGCTAAAATGCTTAAACAATAAAAGTATATCTGCTTTTCGCTCTCGTAGAGGCGGTATATTTACTTTAACTAAGCTGAGTCTGTAGTATAAATCTGCTCTAAATTCACCTTTTTCAACTAAAGAAAGTAAGTCTACTTTAGTCGCTGCAACAATTCTGATGTCTAAATCAATTGCTTTGTTATCGCCTACAGGTGTTACTTTTCGCTCTTCTAATACGCGTAGTAACTTAACCTGCAGCGACATTGGGGTACTTTCTATTTCATCTAAAAATACCGTACCGCCCTGAGCAAATTCAAACTTACCCTTTCGACTTTGCGTAGCACCGGTGTATGCCCCACTTGCTGCACCAAACAATTCGCTTTCTATTAATTGCTCTGGTACTGCGCCACAGTTAATAGCAACAAAATTACAGCTAGATCGATTACTTTGATCGTGTAGATAACGCGCTACCAGCTCTTTACCTGTGCCCGTTTCACCTTCAATCATCACATCGGTTGGGGTATCTATAATTGTATTTAACAAGTGCATCATGTGTTGCATTTTAGGTGTATCACCTAGTATGCGTACACCTGGGGCTGAGGTTTTCTGTACAGCCACTTTTAATGCGCGGTTCTCCATAACAAGGCTTCGTTTGTCGCACGCTCGTGCTATGCAATCAAGAAGATGTTCGTTAACCGGTTTTTCAAATAAATCATACGCACCTAATTGCATCGCTTTAACTGCAATCGATACATCAGCGTAACCAGTTAAAAATATTACAGGGAGCTCACTATCAAAAGCCGTTATTTGCTCTAAAAGCGTTAAGCCATCCATGTTCGGCATATTTATATCGCTCAACACAACTCCTGCAAAGCGCCTATTGAGTTTGCTAAGAGCGGTACTTGCGTCATTAAAGCACTCAACGGTGTACCCTTCGAGAGTGAGCAGTTGCTTTAAAGAGTCTCTGATCATTGCTTCATCATCAATGACTATTATGTGATTACAAGGTAGGCTGTCAATCATCTGTATTTTCCTGCCTGTTAGAAAGGCTAATTATAAATTCAGCCCCTCCCTCTAGTCGGTTGTGTGCGCTCAAACATCCATTAAACGAATCAATTATTTGTTTTGATATGGATAAACCAAGGCCTAGACCATTACTTGATTTAGTGCTGTAAAAAGGTTCAAATAAATGACTAAATGCATGTTGCTCAATACCAGAGCCTGTATCTAAAATCGACAGTTTTACACGCTCTTCAAAACACTCCAACTGAAAACTTAAGTTACGAATAATTGCGCCGTTCATAGCTTGGCTAGCATTCGTAATTAAATTAACAAGTACTTGTTCAAACTTGAGCGAATCGACCCATACAACAACTGTTTCATCAAATTGAGGTGGCTCTACTTGTACGTTATCTTGCTTTAGTTGCGCGCTAGAAATCATTAAGGCGTTATTAACAAGCCCTGCAAGCGGGTAAGGTCTGAGCTGCATTTTTGAAGGTTTACTGAAATGCTTTAGTTGACCTACAATTTGATGCACTCGATCAACTAATCCCTCAATAACCACTAAGCTTTCAGCTAATGCTGAAGTATTTCCTTTCGCTAATAAGCGCTTTGCCGAAGCTAAATAAGTATTAATAGCACTGAGCGGCTGGTTTATTTCGTGGTTAATTCCTGCACTTAACTGTCCTATTGTCGCAAGCTTTGCAGATTGCACTAAGGCTGTTTGTACTTTTTCCAAAGCTTGAGTACGCTCAAGTACTTCAAGTTCAAGGCTATGTCTGGAGTACACCAGCTTTTTATAGCCCGCAAACCGAGTTAATAAAATATAACTAATAATAATTATCAAGCTACAGATAATAAATACCCAAAACAAGCGAGGCAGTTGGGCTGAATTAACTTTTGTTATGTCAACGAGTACGTTCATTGTGGCATTAAAATACCGTAAAGGTCTTTGCGACATTACGTAAAGTTTTTTATCTATTTTAAAATGTTTAATACCTTCATTAGAAAATTGAAACTGCTTTATATACAAAGGTTGATGATCTAAATAAGCCCGACGAGATTTAATATCTCTGCGCATAGTTATATCAAGATCAGTGAAGCTGTTTAATCGCCATGTTTGCATATCTGACATTGCAATTACGTCATCTGCAAGCTGTAAGAAAAAGTGGCTGCCCTTTGACGTATTTAAAAGCTCTCTGTCGTCCTCAAATTTGCTTACATTGACTTTTAGCACAACAACACCAATGGCTTTATTATCGCGATATACAGCCTGTGAAAAGTAGATACCACGCTCTTTAGAGCGCATACCTAGTGCAAAATACGCTACTTTTTCGCCTGCAAACGCACGTTTGAAATAAGGTCTAAATGCAAAGTTACTACCTAAAAAAGTGTAATCTGCTTGCCAATTACTACTGGCAATAACTTCGCCTTGAGTATTTAGTACAAAAATATCTGATGCACCGCTGGCTTGTTGAATATCAGCAAGGTAGTTATTAATAGCGTTATAGTGTTGTGGCTGCGCATCAACAAAGTCTATCATTAACGAGTTATAGGTAAGTAACTGTGGAATAGCAGAAAAACGAGCAAGTTCAGTATCAATATAGTTATTTAATTGCGTAACTTGGCGTTCAGCCTGGTAAGTTGCTTGCTCAACATCATGAGCTCTACCAAGCCAAAACGTAACAACTAATATAAGTACGAGTAACACAAAAATAGTAATAATTTTTTTAGAAAAGGAAAACATGGATAGCTCGCAAAAAAATAGCCAAGAAAATTTTAGGGCGCTAGTGTAACGGCTAATCTCTAGCAGAGATATAAACTTTTTGTCAACAACAGTTTTAAAGTGCTTAAAAACAAAAATCGCCGTAAACAACTATGTTTACAGCGATCTGTTTAGCATTAAATTAAAAAACAATTAATTTGTAGCTAATGCTGATCTATTTTTAACATATTTATATAAGCCAATTAACGACGCCGCAATCCAAAATATTTCGATTACAAAGCTCGCTAAATTAAAATTATAACAAAGACTAATTAATAGTAAAATCGCCCCTGTTAAATTCATCATATTATACGTTAAGCTAGCTGGAGATGTTTTACCTAGCTGCAGTAAAAAAAATGAACCAACTACTAAAAAAGTACCTGTCATACCTATGATGTCAAATAAGAGTGCTATCACGAAACTATCCTTTATCCATTTTTAAATAACCCAATAAACTGGCCCGATCCATGGGGAGGGTATTTTTTCATTCATTGAAACAGCAAACCGGGCGATTCTATCAATATGGTAAATTCTAACAAGGCCATATGTCCGTATGGAGAAGGCTTTACTTCAAAACTTCATTTAAACGTTACTTTGCCGCCGATGATTTTATAGGCTGGTGCACCACGAATAATAGCCTCTCGGGCAAATGGACGGCTACAGTTAGGGCAAATACATGGCTCACTTGTAAAGTCTTGACTAATACGCTCTTTAAAACACTTAACTAATGCTCCCTTCCCTCCTTTTCGATATTTAAATAAGGAAGCTTTACAGGCTGAGCAAAAAATATCGACCGTTTTAGTTGGGCCTTTTTTATTAGGTTTTGCCATTAGGTTCTGCTGTATTATATGAAGAGTTATTAACTATGATATCAGTTTCGATAGGTAAAGGTGACAACTGGGTTTTAGAATTTTTGTGCAGTATGTTCGTTCAAGCTAGCTCATAATAAATTATTGATTATGAGAAATATAACCTAATCCCTAAAAAAGAAGCGGTTTAATTGAGATGATAATACATTCATATTAAAAGGTTTGATTATAAACCCCGATACTTTAGCTGCGATAACTTGCTTAACTTTATCCGTACTGTCTTCACAAGTAACCATTAAAACGGGAATATCAGTGAGTGCTTTATCCTGTCGAATATTAGTGAGTAAATCAACACCATCCATTTTTGGCATATGAAGATCTGTAATAACCAAATCGAAATGCTGGTGGCGTAATAAAGCCAAAGCTTGCAATCCATCAGTTGCTTCAACGATATTGCTATACTCTAGTTTTCTCAGCATATTAATTAATACATGTCGCATAAGCGGCATATCATCAACAACTAATATTTTCATTAGTACGTTTACCAAGTCATGTAAAGGGGATTATATAAAACTACTCTACTCGAAGATAAGGAGCAAATTTGGTTTTACTAATTATTTGAACTTATGGCCATATTCCTAAAATGAGCCCCATTAACGAAAACTGTAAAACATGATAACCCCCGTTAATTAAGAAAAGCTTTAAAGGACGTTGCTCAAATATATAACTTAATCCTAATGAACTACTGATCCAAAAAAAGCCGATCACAAAGCCTGCCCCTATACTTTCACCTACGCTTGCCTCCTTACCTAAAAAAAGAGACAGCATTAAAGCCGCTATAAAAACTAAAAAGAAGCTGCCACCAAATATCAACTTAGGGTTAGCCGATTGTAAGTCCAGTTCAGTTAAGCCACTACTTTCTAGCCAAGCATTTTTAAAGAAAGCTTTTGAGTACCATATGCCGCCAAGCATAAAAGAAGACAGCGCAGCCATTAGTATCGCAAAATAATTAACATCTAAAAGGTTCATACAAACAGCCGTATACAAAATATGTGATACCGTTTGATAAAATATTAACGGTATAAAGATACTCCCAATGTAGTTATAAATAAGGTATTGAGCAAATTGCTTAACTTGAATTAATTGTTTGTATAGAAGGTAATTATTAAAATATAGTTTATAAATCGCCAAATTTTGCATTGGTTAATAAGGCTAAATCAGTTGGTGAGAGTGCTATTTCTAAGCCTCGTTTTCCGGCGCTTACAAAAATAGTATCAAAGAGTAAAGCACTGCTATGAATAAACGTAGCTAGACGCTTTTTTTGTCCAAGCGGACTCACCCCTCCTAAAATATAACCGGTACTAACTTGTACTTTTTGTGGGGCAGCCATAACTACTTTTTTAGCACCACATAATTTGGCTAACTGCTTTAAGTAAACTTGTTGGGATACAGGCGTTACGGCAACAATCAGTTGCCGTTCATGTGTTTCAAGTACTAGGGTTTTAAATACTTGTGCACTGTCTAAATTTAACTTTTCAACAGCTTCAAGCCCGTAATGGCTATTATTCTTATCGTGCTCATAACTGAGTACTTCAAAGGGGATTTTTTGCTTTTTAAGTAGATCTATTGCTGGAGTCATGCTGCTTCATCTTTTTTGTTCACAGTAACAAAAATTAAGTTTAAAGCAAAAAAAACGACGCTAAAAGCGTCGTTTTTTGTTCATAATAATTTAAATTTATTTAGTTAAATCATCAAAAAACTTTTTAACACCATCAAAAAAGCCTTGCTCTTTAGGACGGTTTTTCGAGCTATCTGTACCCATGCTTTCATCTAACTCTTGAAGTAGTTCTCGTTGACGCTCGTTAAGATTAACTGGCGTTTCGATTACCACCTTACAAATTAGATCGCCTTGTGCACCACTGCGAACAGACTTAACACCTTTGCCACGCATACGGAACATTTTGCCCGTTTGAGTTTCAGAAGGTATTTTAAGCTTTGCTCGACCATCAAGTGTTGGCACCTGAATTTCGCCACCAAGGCCTGCTGTAGTAAAGCTAATTGGTACTTCACAGTATAAATTGTTCGCTTCACGTACAAATATTTCATGCTCGCGAACCGATACTTGCACGTACAAGTCGCCCGATGGCGCGCCATGCATTCCGGCTTCGCCTTCACCCGTTAAGCGGATACGGTCGCCTGTATCAACGCCAGCTGGAATTTTAACTGAAAGCGTTTTAGTTTTTTCTACGCGGCCTTGTCCATGACAACTGTTACAAGGATCTGAAATAATCTGACCTTGTCCCTGACATGTAGGACACGTTTGCTGTACAGCAAAGAAACCCTGGCGCATTTGTACTTGGCCAGCACCATGACAAGTAGTACATGTTTTAGGTTTAGAACCCGCTTTAGCACCACTGCCATCACACGGCTCACAGCCAACCCATGTAGGTACTTTAATTTCAACTTCTTTACCACGAACAGCTTCTTCTAAGCTTAAGTCCATGTTGTAACGTAAATCAGATCCACGTTGTTGACGAGATTGACGTCGACCACCGCCGCCACCAAAAATATCGCCAAATACGTCGCCAAATACATCACCAAAGTCGCCATGTCCGCCACCAAAACCACCGTGACCGCCACCGCCGCCTTGTTCAAACGCTGCGTGACCATGTTGGTCATACATTTGACGTTTTTGACCGTCAGTTAAAATTTCGTAAGCTTCTTTAACTTCTTTAAACTTAGTTTCAAGCTCTTTATCACCTGCGGTACGGTCTGGATGATATTTCATCGCTAAGCGTTTATACGCTTTTTTTATGTCTCGCTCACTCGCATCTTTGCTTACGCCGAGGACTTCGTAATAATCGCGTTTTGACATATCTATCACACTACTCTTTTCTGTTTGCAGCGTGAGCTGCTGGATAAACCGATAAATCGCATCGATTTATCATTGAATTTTTAAACCTTAAATA
>NZ_DRGM01000073.1 GCF_011050055.1 Pseudoalteromonas prydzensis
CCATATCATCTTCACCCATTTTGCATGAGCAAGAAGGGTGGTAGGCACTTTCTACGGCTTGGCGTACAAAGGCATCTATTTCTTCATCTGTTTGAATATGTTTACCTGGTTGAATTTCTTCATCGCGGTATTCATCAAAGGCACTTTGCTCGATTATGTCGCGTGTTAAGCGAACGCATGCTCTAAAGCCTTCAATATCGTCTTGATGCTCAAGGTAATTAAATAAAATGGTTGGTGGTTGCTCAGGATTTGCAGAAGCAATAGTCACACTACCACGGCTTTTTGGTTTGTTATGACCAACATGTACTTGAAAACCATGACCTGCAAATGCGCTTCGACCGTCGTAACGCATAGCCGCTGGTAAAAAGTGATACTGAATATCTGGCCATTCAACACCTGGTTTTGAGCGAATAAACGCACACGATTCAAAATGATTCGTTGCACCTAAACCCGAACGCGTTAATAACCAGCGCGCGCCAATCAACCCTTTTGAAACAATGCCTAGCTTGCCATTAAGCGTGATAGGTTGCTTACACTTGTATTGAAAGTAAAACTCAAGATGATCTTGTAAGTTTTGACCAACACCAGGTAGATGATGCTGTACTTCAACGCCTGCTTTTTCAAGCGCTTGTGTGTCACCAATACCAGAGAGTTGTAAAATATGTGGAGAGCCGATTGGGCCTGCACTTAATACAACGTCTTTTGCAGCATATGCAGTTTTAACGTCGCCATTTACTTTGTATTCGATGCCAGTAGCTTTCTTGCCATCTAAAATCACGCGTTGTGCTAGTGCACCTGTAATAATCGTTAAATTACTACGCGATTTAACAGGGTCTAAATACTCACGCGAAGCAGAGCTGCGCACGCCGTCTTTTACGGTCATGTGCATTGGGCCAAAACCCTCTTGCTGCGACGCGTTATAATCATCTGTAGAAGCGTAACCGGCTTGTACACCTGCTTTGATAAAGGTGCGGTAAAGCGGGTTTTTCATTTCGTTGCCGTTATTAACGCCAAGCGGGCCTTTGCCACCACGGTAAGTATTTTCACCAAGGTAAAAGCTTTCTGCCTTTTGAAAATACGGTAAACACGATTGGTAATCCCAGCCGTTTGCACCGTGTTGCTGCCATTCGTCAAAATCTTTTGCGTGACCGCGTACATACACCATGCCATTAATAGATGACGAGCCGCCTAATACTTTACCGCGAGGACAATGCATCTCACGGTTATCTAAATGAGGCTCAGGCTGCGTATGAAACTGCCATGCGTATTTGTCACTATTCATAGGAATAGATAACGCGGTTGGCATTTTTATAAAAATACTTTTATCGCTACCGCCAGTTTCAAGTAGTAACACGCGGTTACTTGAATCTTCAGATAAACGGTTGGCTAAAACACAACCCGCCGAACCAGCGCCAACAATAATATAGTCGTAATGATTACTCATAGTAGGGCGCCTTAAAATGGGCTTTCTATGTCGGCCATACCAACATAAATAGACTTAGTTTGCGTGTATTGATCAAGCGTTTGTATACCATTTTCACGGCCAATACCCGATTGCTTATAACCGCCAACTGGCATTTCAGCAGGTGAGTTACCGTATGCATTAATCCAACAAATACCGGCTTGTAACTTATGAATCACGCGGTGCGCACGTTTAATATCGCTAGTAAATACGCCTGCAGCTAAGCCTAGGTGAGTCCCGTTAGCGCGTGCAATAACATCGTCTTCATCGTCAAAAACAAGCACGCTCATTACTGGGCCAAATATTTCTTCTTTAACGATAGTCATGTCGTCATTACAATCAATAAACACAGTCGGTGCTACAAAATAGCCATTAGGTGCAGATTTAGGGGAAAGCGTTGTACCACCGGTTAATAGCGTTGCACCTTCTTCGATGCCTTTATTAACGTAGCTCATTACTAGTTCTTGGTGCTTTTTAGAAATAAGTGCGCCAAAGTTAGTATTTAAATCTTGTGGGTCGCCAGCAATAATGTTTTTCTCAGTGCGCGCTTTAAGCTCATCAATAAATTGCTGATATACATTTTTATGAACGTAAATACGTGTACAGTTAGTACAAATTTCGCCTTGCGTATAAAAATTACCTAACATGGCCGCGCTAACTGCTTGCTCAATGTTGGCGTCATCGAATACTAATAGTGGAGATTTCCCACCAAGTTCCATCGTGACATCTTTTAAAGTACCGGCAGCACTTGCGACTACTTTTTTACCTGTGCCTACTTCACCCGTGAACGATACTTTGTCAATCTCGCTATGCTGCGTTAGCCACTGGCCTACATCGCCCGCGCCTTGAACAACATTAAACACACCTGCAGGTACGCCAGCTTCAACAAATACTTCTGCAAGTTTAAGCGCGCCCAGTGGCGTTTCTTCTGATGGTTTGAATATAAATGCATTCCCAGCAGCAAGAGCAGGGCCTGACTTCCAACATGCAATTTGTAGTGGGTAGTTCCATGCACCAATACCCGCACAAATACCTAATGGCTCTTTGCGTGTGTAGTAAAAGTCATCACCAACCATTTGTTGTTGGCCTACCTGTGCTGGCGCAAGACCTGCAAAGTATTCAATTACATCAGCGCCAGTTTCAATATCAACACAATTTGCTTCTTGCATTGGTTTACCGGTGTCGAGTACTTCTACAAGTGCTAGTTCATCGTTACGTTCGCGTAAAATAGCCACTGCTTTTAATAAAATGCGGCTACGTTCAATGGGTGTCATTGCTGACCACTGAGCAAAACCTTGCTTTGCACTCTCAATGGCTGCGTTTTGAATAAATTCGTCGGCAATTTCTACTGCGTAAATAACCTCGCCCGTTGCTGGGTTTGTTACATCAAATGTTTTGCCGTTCTGGTTTGCAAGAAAATGGCCGTTAATAAAATTTTGATAGACAGGTGTAGTCACGCTAGGCTCCATATTACTTGATAAGTGAAAGTACATAGCTTTTTGCTAACTTTTCACAGTGTTTAAACTGATTATTGTCTGATTTACTCAGTACTGCTCTTAACCATAGGCCATCGATCATTGCGGCGCTAAGTTCTGCAGCTTGATTTGCTTGCTCAATAGGCATTAATTGTTTAAAAGAAAATGCTAAATTACTTTGCAAGCGTTTACTGTTTACATTTTGTAGTCGGTGTAATTCTTCATCATGCATCGATTGCGCCCAAAAACTTAACCACGTTCGGGTTGTATCATTACGCTGTTGTACAAGCGCAAAGTTGGCTTCGATAATAAACATTAAACGTTCAGTCGCATTTGTTTGATGATTTACTTTGCCTATCAAGTCTTGTTTTAAGCTTGTTAGTAAGTATCGAACAGTGGCTTCAATCAGCCCCTGCTTACCACCAAAATAATGACTAATAATACCCGACGATAAACCTGCATTTTTACTAATGCTGTTTATAGTCGTTCCTTGTAATCCATTCGTCGCAACAGATTCTATAGTTGCGTCAATTAACTGCTGACGCCTGACAGGTTCCATTCCAACTTTAGGCATAATTTTTATTAATTGAACGTTCAATAAAGATAAGCTTAAGGTAATAGCTCTAACAATTCAAGGTTGAGGTAAATATCTAGATGCCAAAATGTAGATTAATCATTAATAAAAGTGCAACTAATGCGATAAAGAAGATAAAGTTTTATTTTATTTTATTACTTATAAAACATAGTGTTGAAAGGTTTTTTTTGAGATTAAATAATAGTAATGATTTGTTTACAGCAATAAATGAATAAAATGTGTAAAAATCGTTAGTGCAGTAATAGTTAGAGCACTAATAGTATTATTTTAATGCAAAAGCGCACTAAACCTGTAATTGCTTAGTGCTCTAATAAATTTATATAGAGAGTAAACTTTATGGTTTTATCGTTTTAAAGCGCTTGGTTTGGAAAGGTCAGGCATTATTAATAACACCTTTAAAAAGGAGAGGGTAACGTCTTAGTCTATTGCCAATATAGTCATCAGCTAAAATTTGCTGGCAAATGAAATCAATATCTTTGCTTGCTTCAAAAACCCAATCAAAGCGCTCTATAGCCAGTAAAAAACCACGCTTTAAATGAGTTTGAGCACGGTACTGTTCTAAATTGTCTTGAATAATAGAGACTTTGCTTGGATCAGCTCTAAGCTCTTCTACTACTTGGTTAATAAAAGTAGTATTGAGCTTACTGGTAGGGCGGTGTCTGAGTTTTCGTGGGTGCATTAGCTCTCGTTTGCAATGTTATATAATTTTTTCAAAAAGTCGTCTTTATGCTTTTCATGTTCATAGTCAAGGTGGTAAGTATTATGAAAACCAAAGCGCAGCTCTACGCCGCTACCTTGTAGGTATACTGTGTAACCATCTACGTCTGAATAAGCAGTAACGCCTTGATAGTGCTTACCTTCATCAGTCATTTCACCTTTTTGAATTATACGTTCATACACGGCTAAAATCTGTTTATTGTCGAGTTCGTTTTTCATGTTTTATACCTTTTATTTGATAACTCATACGATACAGATATGAGGGTCGATCATCTTAAAAACAATAGCTAAAAAAGTGTGATATTGCTTTGTAATTTAGCTTTTTTAAATTATGCTCAAAACTCATTTATTGTTGAGCTTACACCATGATAGACAAGGCGTTACTACTAAAAACTCGTGAGTTATCGGATCAATTAATTGCATTGCAAACGCCTATTAGGATACTTGATGCTATTAATTGGGATAAACAAACTAAAGAAGAGTTTTTTAGACAGAAATGTCAAAAAGACCCACTTATCGATCGTGCATACTATCAACAGCGCGACCTTGGTTTTGTACCTAGCGAGTTACGCCAAGCGTTTTCTACTTTGCACCGTAACATTATTAACCAACTAGGGCAGTTAAATCCGATTGCTCAATATATGGGAAAAATGTGCACTGAGTATAAAACGGTATTAAGTATGCTTGAATATCGAGGTACGCCAGAATTTCATGACTTATCGGTGGAGTTATTTGGTCACCCTAAAGACTTATTCCATGCCGGTGAGCCCTCACTCTCTGAGCTAGCTAATATGCTAGATAAACCGCTGCAAAATTTACTAATAGCCGACATAC
>NZ_DRGM01000074.1 GCF_011050055.1 Pseudoalteromonas prydzensis
GCAAAACATTGTAAGCTACTAATTTTAGGCTCTGGCCCAGCTGGTTATACTGCCGCAGTATATGCAGCACGTGCAAATTTAAACCCTGTTTTAATTACAGGCATTCAACAAGGTGGCCAATTAACCACCACTACTGAAGTTGAAAACTGGCCTGGTGATGCACACGGTTTAACAGGTCCTGCGTTAATGGATCGTATGAAAGAGCACGCTGAGCGCTTTGAAACTGAAATCATATTCGATCACATCAATAAAGTAGATGTATCTAAGCGCCCTTTCACACTAACAGGCGATCAAGGTACTTACACATGTGATGCGTTAATTATTGCAACAGGTGCTTCTGCTAAATACTTAGGCCTAGAGTCTGAAACTAATTTCCAAGGCCGTGGTGTTTCGGCGTGTGCTACCTGTGACGGCTTTTTCTATAAAGGTCAAAAAGTAGCGGTTGTTGGTGGTGGTAATACAGCGGTTGAAGAAGCGCTTTACTTATCTAACATTGCTGACGAAGTACATGTTATTCATCGTCGTGACAGTTTCCGCAGTGAAAAGATACTTGCTGACCGCCTTGCTGAAAAAGCAGCAAACGGTAACGTTGTAATGCATTACAACCGCACGCTTGACGAAGTATTAGGCGATCAAATGGGCGTAACCGGTGTGCGCATTAAAGATGCACACTCTGATGCAACTGAAGAACTTGATTTAGCCGGTGTATTTATTGCTATTGGTCACAAGCCAAATACAGATATGTTTGTTGGTCAACTAGAAATGAAAGATGGCTACTTAGTTGTAGAGTCTGGTCTTCACGGTAACGCGACTCAAACAAGCGTAGAAGGCGTTTTTGCTGCAGGTGATGTGTCAGACCATATTTACCGTCAAGCAATCACATCTGCGGGTACAGGCTGTATGGCTGCCCTTGATGCAGAGCGTTTCTTAGATAATTTATAAGCAATTAAATAAATTATTATAGGGCTGATTATTCAGCCCTTTTTTTATGTCTAAAATATAGTTACACTTTTACGATAAATTATAAAATAAGTACTGTATGAGAAATCAGCTATACCAATTAAGTGAAACCGATATAGCATTCCCCAATCCGGAATACGCATTAGAATCCCCTGATGGCTTGTTAGCAATTGGCGGAGATTTGAGTTTACCTCGCCTAAGTAATGCCTACAAAAGCGGAATATTCCCTTGGTTTAGCGAAGATGAGCCTATTATGTGGTGGTCGCCTAGCGAGCGAGGCATTTTTGAGCTTAATGATTTTCATATAAGTAAGAGCCTGCGTAAGCATTTAAAAAAGCACCCTGTAAGAGTAACCATTAATAATGCCTTCGAAGAGGTGATAGAAGCCTGTCGCGATCAACGCCTTGATACCGATGGCACCTGGATCACTTCTGACATGCTCGACGCTTACGTTAATGCACACAATGCTGGCATTGCACATAGTTTAGAGGTGTGGAGTAACGGGGAGCTTGCAGGTGGCTTATACGGCATTATGCAAAATGGTGTTTTTTGTGGTGAGTCAATGTTTCATCATCAAACCAATTGCTCCAAGCTTGCTATGTGGGCACTTGTAAATTGGCTTAAACGCCATAATGCGCACTTTATTGATTGCCAGTTAGAAAACCCTTATTTAATGACCCTGGGTGCACAAGTAGTCCCCCGTTCCACATTTTTGACTAAACTAAAAGCTGCACATAACTATACTGTTAACCCTATTATGTGGGAGCCACAAGAACTTGACGCAATCTATGAATGAACAACTTCCTGCACGTGTTGGTTTAACCCAAGAGTTTGACTGTAGCTATTTACCCAACAGACAAGAACAACTTTTAGTTATTCTTGATCCCAGTTGCTACAGCACCGACAAATTTGAGTCTTTATTAGGTTTAGGATTTCGTCGCAGTGGTAATCAAATCTACCGTCCGCACTGTCCAATATGCAGCGCATGTAGTTCTGTACGTGTATTAGCACAAGACTTTATGCCCTCAAAATCGCAAAAACGTAAACTAAACAAAGCAAAAACACAGTTTGAGGTAAAATATTCAACGCAAGAGCGACCTGAGTACTATCCGCTTTATAGCAAGTACATAACGATGCGTCATCAGGATGGAAGTATGTATCCTCCTGAAAAAGAACAGTTTCAAAGTTTTTTGCTTTGCAGTTGGCTTAAGATCACATTTATTGAACTGTGGCACCAAGATACTTTAGTCGCAGTTGCTGTAACCGATTGTATGAATAGCGCTATTTCTGCAATTTACACCTTTTTTGACCCCGACTTTGAACACTATAGTTTAGGCTCTGTGATGATATTAGAGCAGCTAAAGTTTGCTAAAGAACAAAATAAACAATACGTGTACTTGGGCTATCAAATTGATGAATGCGACAAAATGAAGTACAAAACTCAGTTTTTACCTGCTCAAAAACAGCTCAATGATGAGTGGGTGGCTATTTAATTTGCAAATATAGCCCCTGCGCCTTTACTTATTGGAGTATTTTGGGCAAAATCTGCAGCGTTTAACTATTAAAGAGGTGTTACGCTAAACATGGCGAAAGAAGACGTAATCGAAATGCAAGGGACTGTCCTTGATACTTTACCAAATACAATGTTCCGAGTTGAGCTAGAAAATGGTCACGTAGTTGTGGCTCATATTTCAGGCAAAATGCGCAAAAACTATATCCGTATTTTAACCGGCGATAAAGTAACGGTAGAAATGACTCCTTACGATTTATCAAAGGGTCGTATCGTATTCCGTGCTCGCTAAGTAAGTGCGTAAACGAGATTTAGTTTTTGGC
>NZ_DRGM01000075.1 GCF_011050055.1 Pseudoalteromonas prydzensis
AAGAAATGTTATGCTGATAAGCATACAAATTTGGGTGAAAAAATGACGAAATTAAAACGTGCAACGTATTCTGCAGCAATCAAATTAGAAACAGCTCAGCTTGTAGTTGACCAAAGTTATACTCAAGAAGAAGCAGCCAAAGCGATGGGTGTGGGTAAATCAACCGTTAGTAAGTGGGTTACTCAATTAAAGCAAGAGCGTAATGGCCAGCCACCATCGGCTTCGCCAATGACGCCCGAACAAATTGAAATCCGCGAACTTAAAAAGCAAATCCAACGCATCGAATTAGAAAAGGATATATTAAAAAAGGCTACCGCTCTCTTGATGTCCGACTCCCTGAACAATTCTCGTTAATCGAGAAACTAAATCAACGAGAGCGTTACCCAATTAGCGTGCTGTGTAACGTATTCAATGTGCATCGTAGCAGCTATAAATATTGGGCTATAAGGGATACAACGCCGACACCAGAACAAATAAGGCTAGAGGCTGAAGTTAGAGCAATACATGCAATGAGCGGCGGCTCAGCTGGGTCGCGGACAATCGCGGCAATAGCAACGAACAATGATTTTGAATTGAGTCGTTATCGTGCTGCTAAGCTAATGGTTAAATTAAAGCTTGAAAGCTGCCAAGTACCTCAACATTCATATAAACGCGGCGGTAATGAGCACCTTGAAATTCCAAATCTGCTTGATAGACAATTTGATGTTGTTGAGCCAGATACCGTGTGGTGCGGTGATGTGACGTATATTTGGGTAGGTAATCGCTGGGCTTATTTAGCCGTTATTATTGATTTATTTGCACGTAAAGTAGTTGGCTGGGCCATGTCGTTGTCGCCAGATACTAATTTAACGCTAAAAGCGCTTGAACTCGCGTATGAAAGCAGAGGAAAACCGACAGGACTGATGTTTCATTCAGACCAGGGTAGTCACTATACCAGTTTAAAATATCGTCAACGTTTATGGCGCTATAAAATCAAACAAAGTATGAGTAGGCGTGGAAACTGTTGGGATAATGCACCAATGGAGCGGTTTTTTAGAAGCTTTAAAACGGAATGGATGCCAAAGGTTGGATATGGAAATTTTATAGATGCTAAATATAGCGTTAGTGATTATATCAACGGATATTACAACAACGTTAGGCCGCATCATTATAATGCCGGTTTAGCGCCAAATGAATCTGAGGTTAGATATCAAGATTCTAAAACTGTGGCCAAATTTTATTGACCACTACACTCCCTTAAAAATTACTACTGACATCAACCTCAGTTGCTAAGCGCGCTGGAGTCTATACCGAACTTTTAAACTCCCAGGTTAGTACCACTCCTTCAAAACCTATCCTTTACGCGCTATTGTTAAACTATATTTTGGTGATCTTTTTTGGTCATTAAACTCTGGTAGCTGACCAAAAAGTTCTTTGAAATGTGCAAAGCAGTCATACTCAAATTTAGCAACTTCACCCATTACTCGAAGGTCTTTTACTGTGCTTGCTTTAACATCACACTTAAAAGGTGCAACTGCGACATATAAGTTTGAAACTAATTTTTCATAGTTTGGATGCTTATATCTCACTCGATCGGCGCCACCGTGCCCCTTTTTACCTATTATGGTGTTATCGAATTGTTTTAACCTTCCTTTGAGACCCTTTAGTGAGTTAGTCATACCTACATAAACAATATTTTTAGTCCATGAAAAATCAGTAGCTGATAAATCTTCATCTGCAATTGCGCAGATATATACGCCTAGGTATTTAATACCTTCTGCTGAATCTCGATCGGCCCAGCGCATCCATTTAGTAAAACGATTTTCGTACATAATTTTTCTTTATATGTCTCATGTAACTAAAAGCATGAATAAAACGCTTACCAGTATTCATAAACACCAATCTACCAAAAAACTCCAATTCCCCGTGATCACACTCGAAACTGAGTTAATGATGAGTAATTTACAGCATGGATGCTGTACAAAGCGTAGCTCGGCCATGGATGGCCGATCTACGCTGGTTACGTTCACATCACTAACGTAAGTTGAAGATACAGTGTGATCCTCGGGTGCGCCGTGGGATTCCAAAGGGCGGTCGGCGGCAGCCGCCCTTTGGTTGCCATCGCCAACGCGATAAAACCTCGAATAAAGGTTTTTAAATCCCTTAAAGTTCACACACAAAAGCATCATTTATAAGCGCTGTATAATTCCATTAACACATTCAAAGCTTCGCTTTGCACGCCAGCATGCTGCGCGTCTACAAAACGTGAGCAAGCTATGCGCCCACAAGTTAAAACGCGACTACTCTGCAACCACTTGTTTAAACCGTGCGAACGTTCGCATGCTTTCATCTGCAATCATTACCTCGTAATCGGGGTTTTGGGCTATTAGCTCGTATTGCCCGTTTGGTAATTTATTAACTTTACGGAGTAAATACTGACCATCTCCGCCTATTTCGTCTCGTTCTATAACAACTATTTGGTCGCGTAGCGAACCCGCTTTATCAGGTGTTATAAGTTCAAGTAGCAGTAAATCACCACCGAGTATTGGGTGCTTACCACCATTCATTGAGTTGCCCGATGCACGTGCTAAAAAATGCACTTGCGGGTCGAGCTTGCCCGCGCCAAGTGGCGCGTCCATCAATTCCATATCGCTTTCATCCCCAGTTTTAAAATGTCCGCAGGCAATTTTAATATTGGGGAAGTACGGCAGTTTTAATGCGTTATCTTGCTCTTTTTTTGTATCGGCAAGATCTTTAAACTCTAGCTGAGTCACATTATCAGCTTGTTGAGCTACATTATCAGTTTCTTGTTTTTGTTTTACTTTTGGACGCTGGCTGTATTGCGCTAATTTATATTCAACAAGCTCTAAAACGGCGTTATTTAATAATTCAACTTTATCTTCTGGTACATTAAAAGTTACTTTTAGCGTGTCTTTTTCTAAGCTAAACCACTGCTCACTATTTTCCTTATTTTGAGAATAAAAATGTATTGGGTTTCTGCGCCAATAACTTTCCCATACATTTGAGTCTGCGGCAGCATTAAGTTCTGCTGGCTGTAAATCATTTTGTTTTAATAGTGGATAACGAGCCAGTACATTGGCACTTACTTGTGCAAGTTGTGAAACCGTTGGCGGGGTTATAAATCCATTTAACTTTACAAACGCCTCGATCATTACTGCTTTGAAGCATTTGTTCATACTGGTTGTTTGTATGCCTTTATGAAAAAAGTCGTAGAACGGCGCTAATTGTTCAGCGCCTTGTTGTGCTTCATCATCAATATTTTGTGTTTTAGCAATTAGCTCAAACCAGCTAGTGTAATTACTGTTTACTTTTTTTATATCGCCATAGTGGTAGTAAAACTCGCTTAATGTGGGTAAATGCCCAAGTTGCTCAGCTAGCTGCGTTATATCTTCTAGCGCCGTAGTACGTTGTATTTTGGCTAGCTGTTGCCAAAAATCGATAACTTTTAAATCAATATTTATAAAGCAGCCATCAGCAAGGTTGGGCTTTTTAAGCTTTTTCAATACACGACTAGGTGTACTTTCATGTAGTAACGCATAAGGTTTATTTAAAAAGCTGTGGTGGTTACCAATAAAGTCGAGCACCACTAAATGTGTTTTACCTTCGAGGGTGCGTAAACCCCGTCCTAATTGCTGTAAAAAGAGTATTTTAGAGTCGCTTGGGCGTAGCATTAATATGGTATCGATGCTTGGTAAATCAGTGCCTTCGTTAAATAGGTCAACGGTAAATAATACTTCAACTTGGCGCTGTTCTAATTGTTTAAGCGCCTCATTACGTCGTACTTTTGATAGGCTATGCACTGATAGCGCTTTTACACCCGCTTTATTAAATGCAGCAGCCATATAATCAGCGTGTTTTATAGAGATACAAAAGCCTAGCGTACGTTGCTGTTTATATTGCTGCCATTGTGCAAGCGCATGTTCGGCACGTTTATGTGTCGCAAATTTGTTTTCTAGTGCTGTTGGGTCAAATCGACCATTACGCCACGGAATAGCTTGATAGTTTACGTTTTCATCCCAAATCCCGTAGTAATGAAATGGCACTAACGTTTTTTGAACTATCCCCTGTGTTAAATTTCGTTCAAACACTAAGTTGTTGTCGCATAGCCCTAAAATATCAGCTTGGTCGGTACGTTCTGGCGTAGCTGTTAAACCAAGTAAAAATTGGGGTTCAAAGTAGTTTAAAAGCTGGCGATATACGCGCGCACTTGCATGATGAAATTCGTCAACAATAATGTAATCAAATGCTGTTGGTGCAAACTGCTTTAAATGGTTACTTCGGCCAATGGTTTGAATAGAGGCAAATAAACACTCAGCGTTTTTTTCTCGCTGTTTACCGTTATAAAACCCAGTAGATAGAGTAAGTAATTCAGAAAATGTTCGCTGTGCTTGCAAAAGTATTTCTTCTCGATGCGCTACAAATAAAACACGTTTTGCTTTGAATTGTTTTACATCAAATGCACTTAACCATGTTTTACCCATGCCTGTTGCCAATACCACTAAGCCACGTTTGAAACCCTCAGTACGGGTTTGCGCTAGGGCATTTAGCGCTTCAACTTGAGCTGGCCTTGGTGTTTTAGCTTCATTTTTTTCAATAACTTGCTCAGCTGTATCGGTATGGTTTACCGCTACAAACGGCTGTACTTTACGCCTAGCAATGTAGCTATTAATCCATTCATGGCTTAAATGGGTAACAAATTCGTGATTAAAAATATTTTCAAAAGCTGTGCGAATACTTAAAAACTGCTTTGCTGCTTGGCTTGTTTTTGGCTGTGTATAATCATGTCTAAAATTCCACTCGTGCCCTTTGGTCAATGCGCTGGCACTAATATTACTTGAGCCAATAAAGGCACAGCCATCAGTAATCTCTTTTTGGTCGTTTGTTTTTATAAAAATATACGACTTCATATGAAAACTTTGATTACTGTGCGTTTGGTAAATACGCACATCGGCTCCACGATCTACTAATGCCATAAGTTCTCTCAACGCATTAGGGTGAGTAATATCAAGGTAGTCTGAGGTAAGTAGTTTGAGTGTTGCGCCGCTTTGTAACGCTTCGCTTAGTGGGTCGAACAACAGTGCTAAGCCACTTGGCTGAATAAATGAAACTGTAATTTCAATCTCAGTGGCATTGTTTATGGCATGCACAAGGTTAGGTAATAACGGGTCATTATCACCCGTAATAAGCTGTTGGTTATTACTTTGTAGGTGCTGATGTTCGCTAAAACTATTCACTTATAATTTCGCTTTGCTATGCGTTAACAAGGCATTTAACCATACTTCGCTTTCGCGCCCTGGGCGCTGATCAACACTTTGCCAATGCTTCATTATGCTCAATTGCGTGTGCTGATTGATTAAATCACTTAATAATTGCTCGTTTAAATCGGTAAATTCACGACCGTTATGCACACGCTCTGTATCGCCATATTTAAACGATACATACAAAACGCCATTCGGTTTAAGCGCATTTTGTAGATTTAAAAACACCTGCGGTAACTCAGCTTTTGGAACGTGTAATAAACTAGCGCAGCACCAAATACCGTCGTATTGATTTACACAATTTAGCTCTTGGAATGTTTTAACCGCTACAGGTTGTTGTAAGTAACTGCTTGCCAACTCTGCCAGCTCTGGGCTTGCATCAAACGCACTTACAGTAAAACCCTGCGCTTTAAAAAAAGTGGCATCGCGCGCACTGCCACAACCGGCATCTAAAATACGCCCATATTGTGCAACGTGCGGTAAAAACTCAGCATAAAGCGCCGACATATCAACGTTAAGTGTGGAGTCGCTAAAAGCTTTGGCATTTTGGTTGTAATAAGTAAGTGTGGTGTTTGACACGAGACTCACCGCTCCTTGGCTAATCGTTTAACAGCTAAGGCACTGTTAATACTGCATTCATTATTTGTTTAATCTACAGGAACAGGCGCATTAAATATAGGCTTAATAAGTAGAAATTTTTAAATTAATACGCCATTGTTATTAAGCACTGATGTTGAGCACTGAGCGCGATATAAATCACGCTAAACGTTTTTTGTTACTTTTTTCTTAGCCAAAAAAGACTCGCAGGCACCGAAATCCACGCTTGTTTACCTAACGAATCAAGGTAAACAGCTACCTCTTCTTTACTGCCTGGGCTGAAATATGGTGGCTGTTGTTCTTTTAGTTTTTCTTGGCCTGTAAGAATTTTGGTAAAGTGTTTATTTTGCTGCTGGAGCATTTTTTTGTATTCGTTAGCGGGTTTTGAATCACCATGCATTACAAAAGCACTGAGCGCCCGACTAGCGGTTGCGTGTAGTTCTTGAAAATCAAAGTCGGCCAATAGAGCATCTAACTTGTCCCATTGTTTTTCAATGATTAGGCAGTTCATTAATAAAAAGCGGTTTGCTTGATTGTCGTTTGGGTTTAGCTTTAATAGCTCTTCGAGTTCTGATTGCGCTTTTTGGGTATAACCATGCAGTGCGTGTATTTTTGCTCGATGCGCGCGAAGCATCATATAAGGTCGGGTTTCGTGCAAGCCCCAAAAGTGCCCAGTGTTGTCTTTAATAAATTGCTTTGTTATGAGCCCACTTTCCATTATGTCTAGCAACATCTGTATTGGCTCAAGTGCTTTTAGCTCTGTATTGGCAAGTACTAGCTCAAGTAGTTCATCAAATTCATTTGGTTCTTCGTCTAAAAAGGTGCTGTTAAATTCGGCTTCATCGTCATCACTTAAAGTTAGATCGTTACTAAATCGAAGTTCAAAAATAGCGTCGGCCATAAAATACACATAATTACGTTTGTATTCTTGGGCGTTGTATTGGGCAAATTCACCAAACTCTTTTGCGGCGGCTTTTTCACTAGAAAATGCTTTTAAAACGCTGCTTAGGTTATTAAGAGACTGTTTTTGCCCTGCATCAAGCATACGTTTATCTATATTTTTAAGCGCCTGTAAAACCCCTTTACAGTAACTTGGTAGGGGCATGTTCGGCTTTAGTGAATCCCTATAGTCTTGCTTGGATAGGCTGCATTTTGCTGGCATTTTTAATTCGTTTTGAATTACTTTATCCATGCTTTGGTTATACAGAGCCATTAAGCTTTCGAGGTATTTTAGCTCGCTCTCTTTTTGAAGGTTAATATCTCCAAATAAATCAGGTTGCCACTCACTCGGGGGAAGCAGTTGAGGTAATGCACCTAACCCCATTAAATAACCTTGTATAAAATAGTAGTTTGGTTGTTTAGTGCTTAATTCACTGAGCTTTATAACATTGTTGCGAATTTTAGTTGGCGACATAATGTGCTCTGCTATGTATAAATTTATTGTTAGTGTACCCATAGATAAAGTTACCAACAACGCTAGTTTGGTTGTTTTATCCTTAAATGAGTTTTAACCAACTATTTACATATTTAAACAATCCCGCGCCGCTAAAATACAAAAGCTGGTTTATACTGTTGTAATAATAAGCAAAAATAATAACTATGAGGCGCAATGAATAAATTAATTACCGTATTTTTATGTTTGCTGTTTACGACTCCGTTTAATGTATTTGCTTGTGAGAGAACCTTTAGCGTGGCATCGCACGATGCTTTTTGGCCGCCTTATGTAATGGGTATTAACGGTAAGCTGCAAGGCTCGGAGGTTGATGCTCTCAACATTATATTTGCTGACTCCCCTTTTTGTTTTGAAGTTAAGTTACTGCCAAATTCTAAGCGGGCTTTTATTGAGCTTAAATACGGCCGTATTGATTTAGGATGGGCAGCAAGTTATACCGATAAACGCGCTAAATATGTGCACTTTAGTGATACCTACCGAACTGAAGTTATGCGTTTGTACGAAAATACCAACAATCAGCATAACGTTAAAAACCTCGAAGATATTTTTAAACAAGGCCTTACCGTGGGCGCTAACTTTG